>CAZQPT010000009.1:7858-18548 GCA_964595295.1 uncultured Candidatus Saccharibacteria bacterium
TCGTGAGTTTATAGACTCTGTAGCTGGTTATTTCTTGCTGGCGGCCAAGCGTGCCAACTCCGTCCCAACGTACTCTTATCGTGTAATCCCCGCTGGCGCTATCATAAACGATACTTTGATTATAAAAGGTGTCGACACCCTTGCAGGCCGGTGCGTATTTGGTAAAATCATCGGTACTCAGGTTAGCCGGAATCACGTAACTACCAACAAAGCCATAATCGGGCGTATTGGCTGTTGTCATGCAAAAGGATTTACCGTCCTGGAATACATCCGCGCCGGTGGTTGCCGCGGATCTCAACTGCTCAAGCTGGGTGTTAAGCAAACCTAAAGCCTGGGAGTGCTCCTCGGCGGTCCGTGACTGATGTAAGCTTCGTGTCGCTATACCGGTAGACGTACCAAATGCCAGACTCAATACTGCCAGAACAATCAGCACCTCAACTATGGTGTCGCCTCTGTTATTTAATGGTTTTATACTGAATAGTTTCATAATATTTTAGCAAGTCGCCGGCTTAGTTTCATAAATCTGGACTCTGCTCGTTAAGCGCTGGCCATTACTGCCTCCGATGCTAAGCGTACCGAACTGACTATGTCCACTGTCAAAGCAAACCGTAATATCAGGACTGGTCTTAACGTTAGCGTCCGTAACACCCGCGTTGATGATCGGGACCATAGTTGGCTCGGAATTATTCAAAGAACCAGGTATTGTTACCGTAACCACGCTTTGTGAACCGGATTTGAGGCTGCCGCCAGTGTCGTAGCTGCCGAAACTCGTAAAAAAGCCGATGCCAGCTGTGGCAATACCGGCGTTTGTCACTTTTGTAACCTGTGAGGACCATCTTATCTGGCGTATATCAGTTACGTCGATTAAGGGCGGCCCAGCATTGTAGATGACTGTCGGTTTAGCTTCGGCAAAATTGACAGGTAATATATCTTTCGACGCCGCTGGTGGACTTGGCGCGTACTGTCGCCCGGCAACGCTATAAATATTGAAGCCCGAGCCACCGGTACCATTAACACCAAATTGTATAACCTTGCCTATAAACGTACAGTTTTTGTTTGTTCCCTGCTTGTTGATACCGGCGCTTATAGTTGGAAAGCCCGTGGAATTAGCAGTGCAAACAAAGTTTTCACCTGAAGGGTAAAAACCGTTGCTAACATCATTGATAACCTGTTGAACTTGGGTATTTATGTCATCCATGCTTTCCCTAAACTCCGTCTTACCCTGCTTGCCCGACACAAAACCGACCGCAATTAGGAACATAACACCAGAAACAGCCAAAAAAATCATGGTTTCTACTATCGTATACCCTCGGGAATTTGAGCCACCGCGCATGGTAAAAGTATAGCATAAGCGTTACAGTTTGAGACTAAAGTGGGATAAATGTTCGTTGATACCAATATAAGATACTGTGACCGAATAATCGCACGACTATGGCCGCCAGGATTAAGAAGGGGCCGAATGGAATTGTGCTTTGAGGTTTTAGGCGTTTCGCGGCCAGTAGCGGCAAGCTTATCAGGCAGCCTAACGCGGAGGCCGCGAAAATCAACAATAATGCCCGCGCCGGCGTAGCCACCACCAGGCCCAACACCCAGCCAAGCTTCACGTCTCCGCCCCCAATCCATTTACCTGATGAAATCTGAAATAAAAAGTAGAATATGCCTCCGCCGACAGCCACGGCCAAAACGGTGTTTACGAGCGCTCTGAGCGGATGATCAGCCGTAGCCACTCCTACGCATGCCGTAAATGCTGCTATCAGGCCCAAGGGCATCATAATTCTGTCTGGCAGTATCAGCCAACGTAAATCGTAAACTATTAGCGCCATAAAGCCAACCAACAGCACCAACCATAGACCAAAGCTTAATATTTGCGCGCCCTCGATAGCCACGGGCCAGTACAGATACGAAACTACGAACAATAGAGCCGTAGTGGCCTCCACTACCGGATACTGCCAGGATATAGGCTTTGAGCAATACCGGCACTTGCCTTTTAAGCTTATCCAGCTCACTAGCGGCAATAAATCTTTGGCAGCCAGCTCGTGCTTGCAGTGCGGGCACATTGAACGGCCTTTAGCTACGGACAGCTTGTTGAGATATTTATTATTAGGCTTCTTTTTGCCTATTTCTTTGGATTGTTCGTGTAACCTCCAGACAAGAGCGTTTACAAAACTACCGAAACACAGGCCAGCGACAATAAGAATGGCAATAATCATTAGCAATATAGTAACATAGCCTCAAACTAAGGCTAGCAGAATACAATTAAAAAGAGAGTCGGTAGATACTCTCTTTTTAATCAACCGCTATAGCTGTTTTAGTTTGCTACGCAGAGTGCTTGTGTACCACTAGAGTTCTCGACTAGATATTGGGTTACCATCTGGCGAGCACTACCGGCTTTGGCTTTACCGCCCACATCACATTGAGCCGATACAGCTATCTGGATGTTATCAATACTGGCTGGAACAGTGGCGCCAGCAGCTGCTGTCACGATCGTGAACTTAACACCGTCTGTTGCTGGTGTAGTCGTAAAGTCGTATTGAGACAGCTTGCCAGCGCTTTTAACAATCGTTAGCGCGTCACCGGCTGCGGTAGCATCATTGTTAGGAGAAACCGTTGATGGTAACGTACCGTTGTTATTGGCCACGAACTCTGCTGCCGCTGCAGTAATACGTGCTACGTCACCTTTTCGGGCAGTGTTACGTGAACTTCTTTGCAGAGCTGGTACGGCCAGGAAGACAATTAGTAGGATTAGTCCGGCGATCGCCAGGACGATCATAACTTCGATGATCGTGAAACCCTTTTCGGATTTCTGTAATTTAGTACTTTTCAATTTGCTTAACATGCAAGTGCCCCTTTGCGTTACTTAATTAGTGCTTATGTTAAAATGATAACCAGGTAGTGGCTAAATAGCAAGCTTTTTTGTTACCCGGCAAAACCAGATTGATTAACCAGCCCATAGATTGGTAGCAATATGGCCGCCACGATTGTTATGGCCATGATGCCCATGATTATCATCATAACCGGCTCGATTATAGTACTGATGGTTTTAACTTCGTTATCGACTTCTTTTTCAAAGTATTCGGCTACTTTGGCCAGCATCACCTCGATCGCGCCTGATTGCTCACCAATTCGGAGCATATTAGGTACCAATTCTAAGAAGTTAGGGTCATCACTAATTGATTCCGAGAGAGATTTGCCTCCCTTTACCTTTTCTATGGCTCTGCGAAGCGAAGCGGCAATATGAACGTTATCCACGGCATCAGCGGTTATTTCAAGCACTTGTATCAGGGGCACGCCACTGGCAACCAGCGTTGTACCTGTTCGGGCAAAGCGGGCCATATACATCTTCATAAATAGTGGACCAATTGGCCAAGACCGCATTTTTAGCTTGTCTACGACTGTTCGGCCGCCTAGCGTCTTCATCCACCTAGTACCAAAGAATCCGGTCAACGCTAGTATGATTAGCAGGACCCACCAGTACTTGGTTACCCCGTGTGAAACGCCTAACAGAATTCTTGTCACCAATGGCAAAGAAGCGCCCTTGATACCAGCATAGATATTCTCTACTTGAGGCAGGACCTTAACTACCATAAAGCCCATAACTACAATCATCACGCAAAGTACAATTAGTGGGTAAACCATTGCTCCTCGGACTTTGGCTACGATGTCGGCGTCTTTTTCTTGCTGAAGAGCTAGTCGCTCTAGCCCGGTATCAAGCGTACCTGATGTCTCGCTCGCTGCTACCAGACTAACGTAAACCCGGTTAAAAACAGCCGGGTGCTTATCCAGCGCCTTACTAAAGGCCAATCCGGCTTCAACATCAGTAATAACTTGGTTGATAACGACCTTGAAAGGTTTATTAGTCGTCTGCCCGGCAACGCTGCGCAAACTCTGTACCAGAGGTAAACCGGCGTTTAGTAGCGTCGATAGTTGTCTGGAAAACAAGACCTTGTCTTTGGTCTTGATACGCTGAAATCGATTAGCTCGCCCGGCATTCTCGACCTTAATAGTTGTCGGCGTTAGCCCTTGCTCACGAATTAAACTCGCGGCGGCTTGCTCGTTATCGGCCTGCACCTGGGCTTTTATCTTTTGCCCAGTTGCCGTGTTGCGCGCCGTATAAGTGAACGTTAGCATCTGTTAGCTCCGCATCAATCTGTCTAGTTCGTCTATGTCTACGGCGAAGTTTCGGGCCTCGTCATAGGTAATCGTACCCTCGTGAATCAGGTTAACCAGCTGGCGGTCCATCGATTGCATGCCAAACTCGGCTCCGGTCTGAATAACGGCTTCCAGCTGATGAGCCTTGCCTTCACGAATGATGTTACGGACAGCCGGAGTAGCCACCAGGATTTCGGCGGCCGCGACACGTCCACCACCGATCGACGGCACCAAACGCTGGGAAACGATGGCCATAAGGATATTAGACAGCTGTGCGCGAATTTGGGGTTGCTGGTGAGGCGGGAAAACGTCGATCATACGGTCGATACTCTGCGAGGCACTGTTGGTGTGCAGGGTGGCAAACACCAAGTGACCGGTTTCGGCCATGGTTATGGCGCTGGCGATGGTTTCCAGGTCGCGCATTTCGCCTAGTAGAACGACGTCCGGATCCTGACGCAGAGCGCTACGCATGGCGGCGCTAAAGCTGTAGGTATCGTAGTGAACTTCACGCTGAACTACAACTGATTTGATCGATTTGTGGGTGTATTCAATTGGGTCTTCGATAGTAATGATGTGCTTGCTCTGCTCGGTGTTAATCTTGTGAACCAGAGCTGCCAGCGAGGTAGATTTACCGGAACCTGTCGGGCCGGTAACCAGCACCAAGCCGCGAGGGTATTCGGCGAACTTGTTGGTGATTTCCGGCATGCCAAGTTGAGCGATCGTTAAGATCTCGTTAGGAATTAAACGAAGGGCGGCGGCCATATTGCCACGTTCGTGAAAAGCGTTGACACGGAAACGGCCCAGATCACCGAAGGCGAAGCTAAAGTCGAATTCTTTGTCTTTAAGTAGAATTTGCTTCTGATCTTCGTCGAGAATCGCGAAAATTAATGATTCGACTGCTTCTTCGTCTAAAATGTCAGAGCCGCTTACCGCTATAAGCGCGCCGTCAATCCTGAGCATAGGCGCTAAACCAACCTGAATGTGCAGGTCAGATGCCTTCTTTTTGATAACTTCGTCGAGGAGAACCTCGATCCTTGGTTGTGCCTGCATTATCTTACCCTACCCTTTAGTTTACGCATTATCTTCTGCCGCTACCCTATTAATTTCCGCTAGCGTTGTCCGACCGTCCAAAGCCTTTAAGTACCCGTCTTGGCGCATGGTTATCATGCCCTCCTCCTTGGCGACTTTTTCGATTTCGCTGCTGGTTGAACGCTTCAGAATCAATGATTGAATCGCTTCTGATACTTCAAAGACTTCGTATAAGCCTAAGCGACCCTTGTAACCAGCCGGATTATCAGGACTATCGGTGCCCTTGCTTAAAGTATAAGCGGTTTGACCGGCTAAGGGCAAGCTTTTATAGCCGAGGTCTTCCGCGGCTCTGGCCATATCTTCTTCAGTTTTGGGCAGTAAACCGCCCAACGAAGTTTGTATGGCGGCCGTTTCGGCCTCCGTGGACTGGTAAGTTTGCTTGCCGTCATCGGCAATTTTACGAACCAGCCGCTGGCCAATAACGGTTCGTACGGTACTGGCGATCAAAAACGGCTCGATGCCCATTTCCAGTAAACGCGGCAGAATACCGGCCGCGCTGTTGGTGTGAAGCGTGCTAAAGACCAAGTGGCCGGTTAAGGCCGCCTGCACGGCTAGGGCAGCCGTTTCTTTATCGCGAATTTCTCCGACCATGACCACGTCGGGATCCTGACGCAAAATGCTACGAAGACCGGAAGCAAAGGTTAAACCGACCTCGGTATTAACCTGAATCTGGTTAATACCGCCCATTTTGTACTCGACTGGATCTTCGAGCGTCACGATGTTTACGGCGTCGTCCATAATTTCCTGAATCAGCGCGTAAAGCGAAGTAGACTTACCGGAACCGGTTGGTCCGGAGGTCAGAATCATGCCATTTGACTGAGTCAGGCCTTTTCGAATTGTCTTTAGGGCCCGGCCGGTGTAGCCCATGGCTTCCAGGTTTAGTGAAGTACCGGACTTGTCAAGCAAACGAATAACCACCTGCTCGCCCCAAACAATCGGCGCGATGGCGATACGCAAGTCAATCCCCTTGCCGTCGACCAGCACGGTAAACTGGCCGTCCTGAGGCGTGCGATGTTCGTCAATTTTAAGATTAGCCAGAATTTTAATACGGGATATAAGGGCCGCTTCGGTGTTCTTTGGCAAGCGCATGACTTCTCTCAAAATACCATCTACTCGGCAACGGACTTTGAGCTCCTTTTCTAGCGGCTCGATGTGGATATCGCTAGCTCGGTTGCGGGCCGCGAACTCCAGAATTGCCGACAATGCTTTACTAATCGGCGAATCCTGAACAATGGTTTTAATAGCGTCGTTTTTGCTTTGACCGGTGACATCACCCGGTGCCTGATCAACGCCATGAACGGCATCGCTGGCCTCTTCCAGCTTGCCCATAAGCGTGGAGCCCATCTGGGTGTCCAGGCGAGCGCTGTATTGCCTAAGAACCTGTCTAATGCCGGTTTCGCTGGCGACATAAACTTTTAGAGGGCGTCCTATACGGTTACTAAGGTAATCTACGGCCTGGACGTTATCGGCATCAAGCATGGCGACGACAAGTTTTTGCTGCATTTCGCCGAGCGGTACCGCCATGTAGCGAGAAGCTATTTCTTCCGGCAACAGAGACAGTACGGCCGGGTCAACTCGGGCCGACGTTAGGTTAACATACGGTACTTTGGTAATCGTGGCGTTGGCTTTGGTAAGTTGCTCGTCGTTAATAAAACCGCCCTTAACCATGTAGCTGATCAGCGGTTCCTTGGCTTTTGTGGCGGCGACGCGCGCCTCGGCCAGCCTCTCGGCGGTTATCATGCCGCTGGAAACGAGTACGTCTTCAACGTGTTGGCCGGAAGTCGCTGCTAGCACGCTCATGCTGTCGCTCCTCTACTGCTAATTGCCACTGCCGTTATTGAATGGATCGGTGTTAGCGTTTTGACCTATAGTAATAGTTTGCGTTGGGTCAAAGGCCTTATCGTTAAAGTAAGCCTTATCCGGTACTGGGAATGTCGAGGCAATAGGCTGGACCACTTCAGCTTCTGCTTGGCTGCCCGAGGCCGAGCCGAAGATCGCGTTCGACAAAAAGAAAGACGCTATGGCACTAATAAAAACAATCACTACTATCAAAGCTATGTCTTTTTGTTTCATTTTTTGACTACCTCTTTAGTTATGCTGACAGTTTTGCCCGGCTGATAGAAAGTATGGGCGCTAATTTGAAGCTGCATCTTGCTGGCTGGACCATCCAACCCCATCGAATCAATCTGGATTGGGCGGACTGAACTTTGTAGCTTTGTTATGAGAGCCTGTACAGCGCTGTAATCGGCTTGGTCGATAGTAAAGGTAAACGGCATAGGCACAGGCGTAGGACTGGCACTCGTAACATTTGCCTGCTGAGTGAGCTGATCATCGGTGCCGCCAATACTACGTACGCTAAGGCTGCCGTCCTTAAGAATCTTTTCCAGACTCGAAGTAAGCGCCGGGAAGTCGTAAGTGCTAGGTAAGGCGTCTAGAATGATCTTGGAGTTACTGCCAGCATTATTGTCGCTACCAGTGTTACTCCCGCCGATAATATTCTGTTGTGAGCTGTCGAATACCTTATAGGCTTCGCGAAGCTGGGCGAATGATTTGATGTTGGACTGCAACTGTTTGTGAGCTATCGACTTTTCTTTAATCACTTTCGAGCGATATATATTCTGATTCAATACGGCGCGAGAGGCTACCAGGCAAAATACGGCTACCGCCGAGGCGATAGCGACGAATATAACCATCTGGGCATTTGCTTTGGATATGGCAACCCGCTTGGTTGAAATTTGTGGCGTTTTCATGACTAGTTACTCCTCTTGACTGGTGCTGGGATTGGCGCGGCCTGGAACAAATCACCAGGCTTATCTAAACCGGCTCGGGTAGTTACCTTGGTTGGGACCTGCAGGGTAACCTTTTTGGTAATATCAAATATTACAGGATCATATGAAAGCGTGATTGAGAAACTGGCTGCTCTGGCACTGGTAGTGCCCGCGGGATTCAAGCCAAAGCTTTTTAACACGACGTTATTGAAAGCCGGCGTGGTAGTCTTATCGCTACCTACCGTGTATTTCGTGTACTTCAGCGTGTCTACGTATTTATTAACGCTGCTCAGTGAATCAGAACCACCATCCAGGACAGCGCTCTTTTGAGTGAAATCGATTTTTAAGCTTGAGATTCCGGAATCCGTAGGCGTAACCTGATTAATATACTCAAAGATTCTTGAAGTGGCTAATTTTTGCGAGTGTAGGGTACTGAGGCTACCAAGCTGGTTCTGGACCGTTAGAATTTTGTCTATGTCCGGCTTGCCTTTTAGCTCGGCGGTCTCGGCTGCTATATCTTTATTAACATTGCCCAGATTAGCCTTTTGTAACGCCCCGACACCAAGCAATAAGACGAGTATGGCAACGGAAACGCCACTAGAAAGAACCGCGACGGCAATAACTAGTCTTCGTGAGCGCTGAGCCCTGATATATTCCAGTTTTACGTCTGGCAACAGGTTTAGCTGAATCATGCCGAACGCTCCGCGAGTCCAACGGCCACGCTAAACTGGTTGGATACCGTTAATAACTCGTTCTGGCGGTCACGGCTATAGCTAACATTGCGCCAGGCATTACCGATCTCGACGTTTATGCCAAACTTGTTGGCCAGGTAAAGGGGGAATTCTGGCATAACCGATGCTCCGCCGGTTACAACGATACGCTCGATCTTGGTGTCCGCGTAACGGGTCTGGAAGAACTTGATAGATTTTTCAATTTCGTTGGTTAGTAGGTCAATCGTGCCACCAATAGCTTTGTAGACCTGACCTTCGAGCTTGTCTTTGCTCATACCAAACTTAAATATGAACTGCTCGGCCTGTTTTTCGTCGATGTTTAAGTTTTGAGAAGCGGCACGAACGACGGCTTCTACTCCTGTTGGAATACTACGAGTTAGGTGTGGGGTGCCATTGAGTAGCACTACCAAGTCGGTCGCCCGGCGACCAACGTCAAGCATTAGCTGCGGCGCGGCGTCTGGCAAAGCCAGTGCCCGGGCCATAGCCAGGTTATCCGGCTCAAAGGCGACGACGTTGAGGCCGATAGATTCCAGCATGTCTAGGCGCTCTTCTACGAACTTGTTTGGTACGCTACTTAGCAAAATCTCTTGCTTGGTCTTGTCAGTCGGCGAATCACCAATTAGCGCCCAGTCTATTTTTGACTCGGAAAGCGGGGTTGGGATTAGCGAATCAGCCTGGTAGCGAATAGACTGAGCCAGTTCGCTATTGCTCAGTCGGTCAACGTCAGCGACAGTGGTAAATACCCTGCTGGACGGAATACCGACAGCCACGTTTTTGGTGGTTGGGCCAGCTTGACTGACTAATTGCTGGATAGCGGCGGCTAGTTTTTGAAGATCGTTCTTGGAATCACTGATGGCAATTTTAGCTTCGAGTGGAACATAGGCATACTTAACGAGTACTTTTTGAGCGTCGTTGCCCCGCAATTGAACCAAACGAATAGCCGTCGTGCCTATGTCCAGGCCAAAAAAGTCAGAGTTACCAGTAATCAATGAGCTCATAATATAGCCCTGATTATAGCATAAGCGTAATGGAATTCGCTAAAGTGGTCCCACCCAATTGTCATGGTCTATTTTCCTCTTATGGTTATCATTATAGCACCGGTGCCAGACTTGTTATGAAGTCATATTTACCTGTGGTTGGGCCAGACTGGGCAGTTGTTCCCGGTTGAGCCAAAAGCATCTCGGGGCTGACGTTGAAGATCTCGGCGGCACAGTCTTTAACTCCCGTGGTGCCACTGTCCGTACAGTCTTGAGCCACGCCATTGACCAGATGCTCGCCAGGGTAGCTGTTGCGCAACGAACCAAAGGACCGGCTCAGGAAAACCTTTTGGGCTACGAAGGCCCCGTTTACTACAAGCTGCCTGCGACATTTATCTAGTAAGTCACTATTGGCCGACGTATAACCAACCCCCGATGGGCTGGAACAGGTATATATATTGCCACCAGTGCCGCCATTGGGCTGAGCCACGTACAAACCATCGAGCTGCGAAACGCCGGAGTCTATGAATATATCACCCTTAACTATCAGCTGGAACGACGGTATTTTATCGATTGAGCCCCAGTTAGTGTTGCCATAGACTATATTGCCTCTAATGTGCACGTCGCCGTCTACGAATATAGTCAAGGTCGTGCGATCGGCCAACGCCCCCGTGCCGCCACCGTTGTTAATCTTAAGCTGGCTGGCTCCGCCGGGTTTAAAGAACTTGATGTTGTTAATTACATCTGGCGTGCCATTAGCCGTAGCCGAATCTATGCTATTGCCGGGGTCAATCGGTTGGGCCGCTGGCTTGCTGGCAAAGAAGTCCGGTACGCAGTGACCTCCGCCTAGACTACCACCTAAAGATGGTGATGGCAGCGCGCCGCCGGTTACGCTGCTGTTGCCAAACGTTAGGCCGGTTGAGCCAATGGGCGGGGTACCTGGCGCGCGCAGAGTAGCGCTGCTGAATCCATTTAT
>CAZQPT010000009.1:18648-21510 GCA_964595295.1 uncultured Candidatus Saccharibacteria bacterium
AGCCAATGGGCGGGGTACCTGGCGCGCGCAGAGTAGCGCTGCTGAATCCATTTATACCACCTATGGACACGGCCCCAAACTGAGCTCCCGAACCAACCGGTTGCGCGCCAGTCGCGCTAAGGTAGGTGTTAATTCCACTGACCGCGCTAGTGCAACCATTTCCAAATCCACCACCTGCCGACGCGTCGGCACCTAGAACATGGACGTATGGTTCGTTGTGTACGTGCCGGCAGGTAGGTCCAGCGGTAGATTCAGTATTTTGGCCTATGATGTCACCTGGCCCGGCAGGTCCTACGAGGCCCGCTGTAAAGTCAAGGTGAATCTGGTCGCAATATTCGTCACCGGCAGCGACTGGTCTTGGGTCCCGGTTGCCGTTTAGGGTGTTAGTGTCGCCCGGTCCCCATGGTCCACTAGTATTGCTACTGTCTAGATTTGTCTGCCCGGCGCCACCTGGTCGTTCAAAGAACAGACTTTGCTGGGGAACAGCTACCGTAGCGGCGCTAGAGTTATTAACCCAGGTTCTATACGCGACATTCGTCGGATTTTCTTCTGATGGAGTCATGTCCAAGGAGGCGTGTGGCGTTAAGCTAAACGGCGCGTAAACAGGGATTGGGCCTGGAGCTCCTCCAGTACCGTCCGCGGCACAATTATTTCCAAGCCGTACGCTAGCACCACCGGCATGGTAGTCCGGATAGGCGTCTAGGGCCCAGCTAAAAGGAGTGCCACTTGCCGGTGCTGTGCCTACATAGTACATAGTACTATCCTCCCCTGGATCAAGCCGATCCGGAAAATCCGGATCGGCGTCGCGCGGATTGCCAGCATATGGGTCAGCAAGTGAATTAACCCCCAACTTGGCTCCAAAATAGTCTTTAAGTAAAGGTAACGCCATTGAGCTGCCATTATCATTTTTTATGTTGATAAAGGCAACGTATGGCTGACCGGCCTGCACTACATCATTTGGAGTGCCAATACCATATACGGCTACTATCGTGCACTGCGCATGGAAGCAGTTATAAGTGTTAGAGCCCGCCCTCTGGGTTCCACCCGCGTAATCCTCTGTCGCGCCACTGTATTTAGCTGGGTACCAATCACCGCCAATAATCCAAGGTGGGCCCTGAGAGCCGTCAGGGTTTGTGACGTATTGTGTAGCACCCGTGTATTTCCAGAATTCTCCCCATACAATAGTTATATCAGGCTGTGACGGCACATATTTCCATACTCCGTTTACTTGAGGCGCTGTTGGAATACCCAGATATCCGTGCCCGTCTAGATCGCTCGAATGCTGTATTTGGTCGGCAGTACCCGCAAAGCCTCCCGTGCTATCGCCAGGAGCAAGCCCAGGAATAATTTGCGGATTAGTTGAGGGAGAGTAGACAAAGGTCCTCTTAGGATATCCAGCGTAGGTACCGCTTGCGCCAGTCCTGTGGTATTCCGTACAGTTTCCCGCATTGGCTGGCGGTGGTGGAGTTGGTGGCGGTGGAGTACTTGGCGGTCTGTTTTTTGTTACGTAACACAATCTGTCCGACTGTTTTGCCATGTGGTTGGCAGTATGGTTTTGATCTGCCCCATTACTATCACGGATGTTGGACGGCCATAAAGTGCCGTCACCAAAATCGACAGATATGTTCTCTCGAACGCAAAATTTCTGTCCCCACTTGTTAGGGTTAACATGTATTGTGAACTGATAGGGTGCTGATAGTGTGCCTCCGCTGCTGTCAGTGACACTAACACCAGCAGCTGGCCTAGGGTCTTGATCTCTCCAATAAACCATTCTGCCTCCAGGCAGGCAGTTTTCTACACCACCTGATGGAGGGTTCCATGCTTGCGGGCTAGCGTTTATGCTATCTGAAGGCTTCCCGTCATAGTTATATACAACGCCAGGATCACCAGGATTAGTGCCGGCGCCTGGACATTTTGCATATGTGCCGCCGCCCGGAGAAGTTGGGGTCATTGTAAATAAAGAATTATCATTTACGTCGTTTGTATTTATAGTAATCCAAACCAACACCTTTGCGGGGCCACTCGTAGGGCTTGTCTTGGGCAAGCCGTGTATACGGAATCGGGCTTCCATAGGTATATCAACGCCAGGGTCTATCGGATACGGATTATTATCATCATTTGTGCCGTTCGTGGGATGGTAGTTTACGCCACCTTGGTTAAGCTTAAACGATGCTGAAGTAGACTGAAAAATGGCAGGCTTATAATTATATGGGTCGCTTCCGCATATAAAGCCATAGGGAAAGTTTGAGGTATCGTCTGGAAGAGAACCACCAGTATTGCAGTCTAGGAGGCTCCCTCGATTATTAGCAAAAGCTACATTTGTAAAAAAACAACATGAAATAATTCCAACCAGCGCCACACCTACCAACAAAGATTGTTTCATTCTACGTAAACCATTTATGGTTTAATCATACATGACAAAACTTTTTCTACAAACAAAACTTTTTATGGTTTTACTGACACCTGATAGTAGTGGGTTTAGGTATCCGATAATTCACTTGAATACATCCTACTTGCAGGCAAATATTTCCATATCAGTCGGACTGTTAGAACCACCCACGGTGCCAGGGCTAAGAAAATCGCCTGATGTGTTCGTGTGATGTGTTGGCTTTGGGAATTTGGTGACTACCTTTATATCCCCTATGATTCCGCTCGGTTTTTGACGTACGTAATTAGCGACTGCTCCGCAATATTCAGCTCCTTTGTACAATCTATACCTGAAGTCTCTATGTACAGTTCCGTCTGGCATTGTAACGTTAATTATCCTGCCACTTATCAGCGAGCGTGGGTGCTTAAGAGCTCGTGTATGTCCACCCTCTGCTAGAGTTATTTTTCCCGATGCGTTCCTACTTAAAGCAGCCG
>CAZQPT010000010.1:0-8312 GCA_964595295.1 uncultured Candidatus Saccharibacteria bacterium
GCTTGCGCTCACAAGATTTTGAGTCTAGCGTGTATACCAATTTCACCACTCGCCCGTGAACGCTACCACCAATAGAGGTTACAGGGTAGGCTACAAGGGGTAATTGTACTATACTTGTGGTTACAGAGCTAGCTTAAGCTCTTTACTCTAATCATGGACGATAACAGCTCACAACCAACCCCAGGAATAACTCCTCAACCCACCCCTCAGAACCCTCCCGACACTGAGGCGGCAGTTGACGTAATTCGTGACAAGCTAACTCGTATTTACGCGGCCGAGCCTGATGCCAAGCAAGAGTTAACAGAGGCTGATAACCTTCAGCGACGCAGCAAACATCAGCAATTCATGCACGAGCTGAGTCAGTCAGGCAAGGATTTAGCGACCATTCAAACCGAGTGGCATGATTACTATCAAAATCTGCCGGCCGATCAGAAGCATCAGGTATGGCAAGAGTTTTATTCCAGTCAATCCGTTTTAACAGGTGTACCCATAGGAGATAGTGGCAGCCCATCCGTTACCGATCCGCAGGCTTTTGCCGAGCATAAACACCAAGTTGTCAGTAGCGACGCCAGGGCAAAAAAGGCCGCCGCTAAACCCAAACCGCGCAAACTGCGTGACGCCCGCAGCACCAAAGACGTGCAAGCAGCTATACGCGAAAACATAACGGCCGGTGGCAAACTAAAAACTAAGCAACATCTTCAGTCATTACTGTTCGGACTGGGCATGGGCGCGATAGTTATTATTATTTTCCTATTCGGGTTCTTCAACGAAATAGTCATAGCGCCGTTTATCCAACCAAGTCGGGCCGCGGCGTCCACGCCACTGATTGTAAGTAGCTCCAGCATCGCGGCGACTGCTCAGCCAGAAGTTATTATTCCTAAAATTAACGTTGAAATTCCAGTCAACTACGGTGGCACCACGACAGATGAAGCCAGCATAGAAAACGATCTGGAGAGCGGAGTAGTGCATTACCCCACCACGTCGAAGCCAGGCGAGAATGGCAACGCCGCCTTTTTTGGACACAGCAGTAACAATATATTCAACAAAGGCAAGTACAAGTTCGCCTTCGTGCTACTCCACACTATGGTACCCGGCGACACGTTCTACCTGACGTATAACTCCAAGATATACGTATACAAAGTTATCAGCAAAACAGTGGTCGAGCCAACCCAAGTAGAAGTGTTAAATCCTATCGCCGGCCAAACCGCTACAGCGACACTCATTACCTGCGATCCTCCCGGTACCAGCCTGCATAGGTTAGTAATAGTCGGCCAACAAATTAGTCCTGATCCCTCTGGTAACACTGTGGCTACGGCTTCCAGCATCGTTAACGGCCCACTGGCAACCGCGGCGCTTCCTGGCAATGGGCCAACACTTGGAACACGACTACTCCGTACGCCCGCGGGCAAAGGCGTGGCCATTGTTATACTTGTGGCCTTATTCCTAGTTACGGTCCGTTGGGTCAACAAACCCAAGCGGGGCTACCAAGCGAGCAAGCACTAAACTTACTGATCGGCTTTACTAAGTAGTGATGTCTGTGCAAGTTCGTACTGGCCGGTGGCGTTTGTGGTCAAATTATATATAAACTTATAGTCCGGAGCGTATGCCGACAGGTAAGAACTGCTGGCGTTGGTTAGCTTCTGTTGATTAGTGTAATCGAAGTCAAAAACTGTCATCTTGCCATTACTAATATAAGTCAGCCGGTTGCCATCCATCCACGTAGCGTGCGCCGCGGGCGCGTCTAAGGGCTGAGTAGCGGTGTAGTTGTAGCCTTTGTCGTTTTCGTTATCGTAAACACCGAACTGGGTACCATTCTCGGCGACTATATACTGAGCACTGCTCGAAAAGCTAACGTAGCTTGGAGCTATAACGTGCAACACTTGGGCTGGTGCCAACGAATGACGATCTTCGTTTAGTAGCTGGCCCACAGGATCCTTATAGATAAACATTTTATTCTGACTACTGGCGCCTAGTACGACGTACAGCTTGTTGTCATATTTTGTTAGATCCAATAGATATGTGCTGCCCGCGGGTAAAGTACGTAGCGTAAAGGTACGATCGCCTATGCGTAACTTTATAGCTACTTTATCTGGTGAAGCAGTCTCATTTGCCGCGTATAGCATCGTGTCATCAGAATACGACTTATAGGCTAAAACCTGGGGAAGATAGGCAACAGGCGTTGGCTGTTGTAAGGTAGCGGTCTGCAAGGCACCGCTCGCCAAGTCATGTAGGTAGTAGCGGTCAAATTTACGGTTATTCAACGTTAGTTTGGTAAAGGATCCCGTGATAGTGGTACTTAAGTTAACGGACTGGTCAGGGTTCTCTCTGTTGACAAGTACGTACTCGCTCTTATTATCATAGACGTGCTCTAGGAGCAAGTGAACGTTATCGTCTGCCCACTCGGCAAATCGCCATGATTCTTGTCCGGCAGTCGGTTTAGTTAGAATGGTTTCTGGTATCGTTATGACCGTGGGGGCTTTGGTAGTGTTTTTAGTTATATTTTTTAAATCATAGACATCAAAGTTAGTAATCGAGGCAGCCTGTTCCACGACTATCCAACGGCGATCCAGGCTTTGACTGGCCAAACCAGGAGCGGCGCTGTAGCTACTTATTTTTCTGGAAGTAAGTACCTTAGGGAATAACATAGGATAGTCAAAATGATGCACGCTACCTCCATCAACTTGAATCGTATGCTGCCAGTTACGATACCCATCACGGGACAAAGCAATATTATAGGTATTTTCTATTAGAACCATTCGAGTATTGGTCTTTGCTTTGCTATCTATACCGTTCACCGTGATAGTTGCCGAACTGGGCTGACTGGAAAAATAGGTAAGGCCGTTTTGTATAACGTTACCTTTTTTATTGAGCCCAAAGCCATAGGCCTGATACACGAGGACAAGGCTGGCGATAGCGATGGCGATAGCGATACAGCCGTAACCAACGAACAAAATGATCTGGGTACGAGCCTGTTTTTTGGGGTCTAGATAATCCATAGCTGTGTTTATAGTATGGGGGTACTTGCGGTTATCCGCAATACAGTTTAAGATGTGAATAAGCTATTGCTTAATAAAAATATCGTAGGGTAACTCACGTGAGCAAAAATACTAACACAATCATCATAAACGGTAAGAGCTACGACGCTCAGACCGGCGATTTACTAGATGTAGCCAGCACCAAAAAAGCACCGGCCGCTGCCGCTACGCGTCATCTGGCAAAGCACGCTGTAGGCCACAAAACACAGGGCTCAAAAACTCTTATGCGACACGCCGTGAGAAAGCCTGACGCTAGCCTTAAGCGACATCTAAAAGTTCAAAGTGGCAAAGGAGCTATAGCCAAACACCACGCCCCGGACGTTATAACAAAAGCATCCGTTCATAAACTTGACGATAACCGTCTCAAACACGCCCAAAAAGTCGCTAAGAGTAAGCTTGTGACCAGATTCGTGCCGGTTTCTACCAGTAAAGCGGCCGCGCGTCACGTTCCTCATAGTACGGCTCAGCGCGTCAGGCCAATCGTAGCGGCCCATGCCTCGCCAGCTATCAGATCTAAAACCACGGCCGATCTGTTACAGCAGGCCTTGGATCATGCTACCAGTCACGAGCAAACTTTTTCACCTGCTAAAAAAGGCTTGGGATTGTCCCGACGTGCCAAAGGCATAGGCGCCGTAACGGCGTCATTAGTACTGATTCTAGGCATCGTCGCCAGCCAAACCTACACGACGGTAAGGTTGCACGTAGCTTCCAGCAAAGCCGGTTTTGCCGTTAACGCACCCGGCTACCAACCAGCTGGCTATAGCCTAAGCCATTTAACATATAAAACCGGTGCCGCTGGTCTGCATTTTACCAGCAACAGCGACGATCGGGCGTTTTCTATTACCGAACAGCCCTCAAACTGGGATAGTACCACTCTTCGTGATTTAAGCGTTGCTCCATCAGGCCAGAACTATCAAACCGTAGAATCTGCTGGTCGCACCATTTTTATGGATAGCAATCACAATGCCACCTGGGTTGATAAGGGCATCTTATACCAGGTCGACACCGAAAGCGGCCTTAACGAACAGCAGCTTGTCAAAATCGCCAACAGCCTTTAGGCTGACTATGATCCTGGGCTGTTTTCTCTTATACTAAACAGTTATGAAGCCCGTACGAACCCGATTCGCACCCAGTCCAACTGGCTATTTACATGTTGGCGGTATTCGGACCGCGGTATTCGGCTGGCTGATAGCCCGACAGGCCGGCGGTAAATTTATTCTTCGTCTGGAAGATACTGATAAAAAGCGTGAGATAGCGGGCAGCGACGAACATCTCATGAAAAGCCTGAGAGCACTTGGCTTGGACTACGACGAGGGCCCGGACATCGGTGGACCATACCAACCATACCGTCAAAGCGAACGCCTAAGCGGCTACAAAATGTGCGCTCAGGAGTTAATTGATGCCGGCAGAGCCTACGCCGATCCATATACCTCAGAAGAGGTTCAAGCTTTTCGAGAACAAGCCCAAGCCGATAAACGACCATTCTTATACCGTAACCACCGCCCGGAGAATCCACCTGAATGGGACGGAACACAACCATTACGCTTTAAGTCCGAACCCAAAGCATATAAATGGCATGACGCCATTCTCGGCGATTTATCAACCGGACCAGAAGTAATTGATGATTTCATTCTTATTAAATCCGATGGCTACCCCACCTATAACTTCGCTCATATAATCGATGACAGCGAAATGTACATATCGCACGTTATTCGTGGCCAGGAATTCGTGGCCAGTGTCCCAAATTATCTAAATTTGTACGAAGCTCTACATATAAAACCGCCGATCTTAGCTACAGCGCCACCGGTAATGGGTCCCGACGGCAAAAAAAAGCTTAGCAAGCGTGACGGCGCCAAAGACGTGCTCGACTACATTAGAGATGGCTATTTACCTGAAGCCCTGCTTAATTTTATCGTTAGCCTGGGCTGGAACGACGGTACCGAGCAAGAAATATTCACAGTAGCCGAACTTATCGAAAAGTTCAGCCTGGACAGAGTAGGGCGCAGCGGGGCCCATTTTGACGAACGACGCTTACTTTGGATGAATGGCAGCTATATACGTGAGCTCACGGTGGAAGACCTATATTTACGAGTCACTAGTTATTGGCCTCCCGAGGCCGCCGACTATGACGACGAATATAAAAGGAGCGTTTTAACACTGGTACAGGAACGTCTCAAATATTTTGCCGAGCTACCGGAGCTCAGTATTTTCTTCTTCAAGGATTTACCGGTCGATGAAACGCTAATTTCCAATCATAAACAGCTAAAAAAACTCGACAAAACTGAATTACTAGATCTGTTAAAGCAAGCCAGGGCCAGCCTGGAAGCCAGCGATTTTAGCGTACCCGATCTAACGGAGCGCCTTAATGATTTATTAGAGCAAACCGGCCAGAAGCCAGCTGTGCTTTTTAGCCTGATCCGTATCGCCACGACCCAATCGCCAGCCAGCCCAAGTCTGGCCGACAGCTTAGCTGTCATTGGCAAAGACCGCAGCCTGCGACGCCTAAACACTCAGCTTGACACTCTAGCGCTTTAGCATAAGCATTGCTATAATATAAGCTATGATCGATGACTTTAAGCCGGTTAAGCGGCAGGCCACGTCAGTACCAGTTGAGACACTCGATACGACAGCCGAAAAAACAAAAATGCCAGATACCGATAGTTTTATAACACCGGAACAGATGGCATCGCTTGATGATATAGACGCGACTATCGTTACGCCCCCCAAGCCAGCCGCGAAAACTTCTTTACGTCAAAAAATTGCCGACAGCTGGAAGAATAATCGGCGAGAGTGGCTAATTAGCGCTGGCGTCGTAATAATTGGCGGGGTTATCGTAGCGACAGTATTAACGCGCCTGGAATCAAAACCCGTAGTCTCGGCAGTTAAGCCAACGGTGGTTAAAAAGGTCGTCGCGCCAAAACCAACGACAGTAGCCTCCACGCTAAGTGGTCTCCAAGTAGACCCGACTCTTAACGCTAAGCCGGTTACGGCCGTAATGATCGAAAACAGCCAGGACGCTCGTCCGCAGTCAGGCATGAGTCAGGCAGGAGTCGTATTCGAGGCGATTGCCGAGGGCGGCATCACTAGATTTCTGACACTTTTCCAGGATACGGCTCCCGAAGACGTCGGACCAATTCGTAGCGCCAGGCCTTATTATTTACAGTGGGCCATGGGCTTCGATGCTGGCTACGCCCATGTCGGTGGCAGTCCGGAGGCGCTGGCTGACATTAAAGCCTGGGGCATGAAAGACTTGGATCAATTCGCTAACAGTGGCTCCTATCACAGAATTAGTACCAGGGCGGCACCACATAACGTTTACACCAGTATCGCGGCCCTGAACCAGCTGGAGGCAGCTAAAGGCTACACTGCCAGTACCTTTACCGGCTTTGAGCGTAAACCGGAAGCCAAAGCCAAAGTCCCGACAGCCAAAGCGATAGACATGAAACTATCCGGTCCACTTTATAACACTCATTATGACTACGACTCGGCCTCAAACAGTTACAAACGCAGCGAAGGGGGAGCCCCACACATGGACGCCGCCACCAACACACAACTCAGCCCAAAAGTCTTAGTTTCGCTCATTATGCCGTACGGGCTACAGAGTGACGGTCATCATTCGGAATACAACACCATTGGAAGCGGCGCGGCCTATATCTTTCAGGACGGCAACGTCACGGTTGGACAGTGGGCTAAAACCGCTAATAACATTCAATTCTCGTTTACTGATGCCGCCGGCAAACCACTCAAGCTTAATCCTGGACAAACATGGCTTACGGCCCTTGGCGCGCCCAGCGAAGTTAGCTATACGCCCTAAGCAACCATGGACCATCTTCAAAAGCTCAAGCGTCAAGTTCGAAAGTACGTGTTCGGCCTGGTACTCGTGGAGAATATCGCGTTAATTGGCAGCCTATGGGTAGCCGACACGTATATCAACTTTCCGCCACTGTTAATTTTGATTTCAGCGCTTGTTATTGGAGCGGGGTTGTGTTTTGTTATCGCCCAAGTGGTCGAGGGGTACATAATGCAACCGGTTCAAGCCTTATGGCAGGCCATACTACATCTCAGCCCAACCGATCACGGCATCGCGGCGCCAAAAATTGAAGAGCTCAAGCTCGGCCAAGAATTAGTAGCTAGTCTGGCGATGCAGATTTATCAAATGGCCGATACCGCCGAACACGCCTCGGCCGAAAAAGTAGAGCGCAGTAACGACCTAAGCAGTAATTTCGTAGCCCAAACCCTGCCTTTGCCATTTTTCGCGCTCGACGCCTCGGAAACGATTACGTTTGCCAACGAAGCGGCGGCCAAATACATAGGCATACCCACCGCTGATCTTATAGGCAAAAATGTTTATATGGTTCTGGACATGTCTTTCCCAAGCGATGAAACGTTTGACCACTGGCTTAAAGAGGTTAAAGACAAATCGGCTACAGCTACCCGAAGCTGGGAACGAGTTCGCCTGACGGTACGCGACGGCCATCCGACTCGCATCTTCGATCTTGCCAGCTACTATAACCGGGATAATCCCCAAAAGATCGAAACCATGCTGGTGCTGTTCGACCACACCAAAATGTATAGCCAGGATGAACAGGCGGTTAGCTTTATCGCGTTAAGCGTTCACGAACTACGGACCCCGCTGACTCTATTGCGCGGGTACATAGAGGTATTCGAGGACGAAATAGATACCACCAATAACCCCGAATTTAAAGATTTTATGCTTAAGATGAAATCACAGGCCGAACAACTAACAGCTTTCGTTAACAACATCTTAAACGTCGCTCGTATCGATGACGATCAGCTCCAGCTAAAACTTCAGGAAGAGAAGTGGCCGGAAGTCCTAAAAAGTGCCATCGAGAATCTGGGGTTACGCGCCAAGGTCCGCGGCGTTACGCTACATTGTCATTTAACATCTGATCTGCCTACGGTCGGACTCGATCGTATCAGTATCTACGAAGTAATTAATAACCTTGTCGATAACGCCATTAAATACAGTGGCGAAAGTAAAGATATCGAAATCGAGACCCATCTGACCAAAGACGGCCTGATCGAAACCACTATCCAAGACTTTGGATTAGGCATTTCGACAGCCACCGTGCCCAATCTGTTTACTAAATTCTACCGTGACCATCGTAACCGGGCTCAGGTTGGCGGCACCGGCCTGGGTCTCTACCTGGCAAAAGCCATAGTTACGGCCCACGGCGGCTCGATCTGGGTCCGCAGCAAGGAGGGCGAAGGCAGTACGTTTGGCTTCACGCTTGTTCCATACGCTCAGCTTTCCCA
>CAZQPT010000010.1:8412-15708 GCA_964595295.1 uncultured Candidatus Saccharibacteria bacterium
CGCCAAGACGTTCGGGCCGACATCGAGAAACAGGCTGATGGCTACCTCGTAAAAGCCGAAATAACTCCTCACGAGCTCGTTAATTTTATCGACCGCATACAATAAACCCTGTTAAATCGTAGACTTTAATACGCTAGCGCTATTGACGACAGGGTGTATAATTATCAGTAAGCAAGCATACTCCGGTCCCTGCGAGTCTTTTACACAATTTTGGTTTCCAGCGTTAACAGATTAGCTTCAAACGGTAGCAACATCTGGCTGTCAGCTTAAACTCCAAACCCGTTTACGGAACACTAACCCCTGTTAGTTACTCTTTTTTATTACCTCAACCGACCATATAGGTCAAGGAGTTCAAGTTATGGAAATCTCTTCTTTTGCTAACCCGGAAATACAAATCACCTCCGTTTACTTTCGAAATAAGCCAGGTCAGCAACGCTTACAAAGCTACCCGAAGCGAATGGTCTACCAAGGCCAGGAATATACTTTCATGGAAGACGGGCTACGCTACCTGGTCCACAAAGGCCAGCAGCTGATAAACCTGTTCGATGTCACGGACGGCCAAAACTCATACCGTCTACGCCTGGACGACACCGACCACTGGACACTAGTTGGCATGAAAGCGGTAGCCTGAGATGAGCCGTTCAAACAATCAAAACGATAATACTTTGGAGGATACTTTATGGACAATTTACAAACTATGGCCAGCAGCGATGGCGTCTCAGCACACCGCGGTTTTCCCAACCCGGGACTCGAGCACCGCCAGGCGGGCAGCCAAAAACTATCGCTTGACCTAAACAGACTGCTAATCCGTCAATCGAGTAGTACCTATTTGTTCCGCATAGAAGGCCATCACTGGGCCGATCAGGGTATTTACGATGGCGACGTCGCCGTAATAGACAGAGCGGCTCAGGCTGGGTCCAGTGATCTGATAATCGCCTGGGGAGACGAGGGCATGGTCCTGTGCCGTCAGCACCAACTAACTCGTGATGACACGCCTTGGGGAGTCGTGACCGCCATAATTCATCAATACCGGCAATAGGCCATGCTGAAGACTATTTTTGCCTTAATCGACTGCAATAACTTCTTTGTAAGTTGCGAGCGGCTATTCCGGCCTGATCTGGAACACCGCCCGGTGGTAGTCCTTAGCAGCAACGACGGCTGCGTAATTTCCCGGTCCAACGAAGCCAAAGCAGTCGGCGTGCCTATGGGCGCGCCGATATTCAAATACCGTGATTTGTTCCAGCGTCACGGAGTTATCCAGCTAAGCGCTAATTTTGAGCTGTACGGTGACATGTCGGAACGCGTTACCCGGACGCTCACCGGCATAACACCCCATACCGAGGTCTATTCAGTTGACGAATCGTTTCTCGATTTAAGCCAGCTCGAAATCACTAATTATCATGAATGGGGCCGTGAGGTCCGCGTCCGCTTGCTACGTGAAGTCGGATTGCCGGTAGCTATAGGCATTGCTCCAACCAAAACCCTGGCCAAGTTAGCCAGCGAACATGCTAAGACAGAACCAGCGCTAGGCGGCGTGCTTGATCTATTCAGCCAATCCGATGAGTTACGCGACAGATATCTATTAAAGACACCGATTAAAGATGTCTGGGGCATCGGCAGGCGGCTGGCGCCTAAACTCAAAGCTCATGGAGTATTCACGGCTTTTGACGTTTCTCAGATGCGACCACGCCATGCCGCCCAGTTAATGGGTGTCCACGGCCGTCAGTTGGTCGCCGAACTGGGCGGGCAGTCTTGTCATCCGCTACAAACTTACGGAAAAGTCCGGCAAACCGTCATGAATGGCCGAATGTTCGGCGAAGATACTAATAACTTTCTGGTTGTCGAGGCGGCCATAGCCAGTCTAACCGCCAGAGCTGCTCATTCCTTGAGACGCGAGGGGCTGCTAGCACACAATGCGCTCGTCAGTCTTAGCAGCAACCGTTTTAAGCCTGGTTATCAGCGCTATCAGCAAGTTATCAGTTTCGCTACGCCAACTGCCGATACGGGCTATATCACCGCTCAACTAGTCCAAGCCACGCGACAAAGCTTCAATTCGAACGAACGCTATCATCGGGCGAATATTCTGCTTTTTAGCCTGCGCGCTGAACATTTGCTACAAACCGACCTGTTCGGTGATGTTAATCTTAAACAGAGCGATAATGCTATCAATCGGCTTAAGACTTTTGACTCGATTAACAGCCGCTACGGTAAAAGAACTATTCGTTTCGCGGCCGAAGACCTAAGTAGCGCCTGGGAGCCAAAACATCAACTCCGCGGCCCGCGCTACACTACAAATTGGCAAGAACTGCCGATAGCCCGTATTCTTAGGAGATGAAGTTGCATATTATCACCGTTGGCCAGCCAAAGCTTTCCTATGCCCGGGATGGCTGGGACGAATACTGGAAACGGCTGGCTCATTATCATCAAGCTCGGGTCACGCACGTCGCCGACAAGAATAACGATGCCGGCCATATTCTGGCGGCGGCCGAAAACAGTTATAAGGTGGGGTTGGCAATAGCTGGAGTCCAGATGAGCAGCCATCAACTGGCTGAGTTTTTGAGCAATAGGGCGCTGGATGGCCGCGAAGTCAGTTTTATCATCGGTGGACCGGATGGTTTGCCGCCAGAAGTACACTCCAAACTCGATTTCAGCTGGAGTTTTGGAACCTTGACCTTACCACACGACTTAGCCATGATAGTCCTTTTAGAAAGTCTATACCGGGCTAGCACGATTAACGGCGGTCAGCCTTACCATCGTTAATAGTGGTAAAAAGCTAGTGTTTAAGCTGTGTAATAAATTATACAGAAACACCAAAAACATGGGCATACACTAAATTTTGATAGAACTATCTTAACTTATTGAGGAGGGTGTTATGACTAAAACTACTATCAAGCAACGCGCGTCAGCGATCGCGTCAGCAATTATTATGGGGATATTTGGTATGACTTCATTTGCTTCGGCAGATAGCATTATCAATACTGGCCCTAATTCTACTAACATTATCCAAGAGGACATATTCGTTCAATGTGATACCACCAACACCAACACTATTGACGTGACCCAAACCAACGATCAGACAGCCACCTCAGGTGACGCGATCGTCGCTGATAACACCACGGGCGGCTCGGCCACTACCGGGGCTGCCGTCAATGACAACATGTCAGAATTCATGGCTAATATAAGCAACGACAGCGCCTTTATTGGTCCTGTGGTAGCACCTCTGTTTGACGCGTGTGGTAATCCGGTTCTGCCAGGCAGTGGTGGAGGTGGGGGAGTAATTAATACCACCGGACCTAATTCTATAAACGGTATCGTTAGCAATGTTTTCGTCCAAAAAAGTCGCAATAATAATAACAATTTCCGCGCCGGATTCGGCAACAGCCAAGGTGCTCGAAGTGGTAGTGCCATAGTAGCCGCTAACACGCACGGTGGAGGTGCCGGCTCAGGTCCAGCACAGAATAACAACGGAACAGCGGCCGCGGTAGCAGTTTCCAATGGTCCTAGCGGCGGTTCAGGTGGTGGCGTCCCAGCGCCAGTGTTCCATCCAGCCACTATCAGCAATACCGGACCAGGCTCAACTAACGCCATCATCAGTAGCGTCAACAGCTTCAGTACCGTGAACAACAGTAATAACGTGACTTACAGCAACACCAATACGCAATCCGCCGATTCTGGCTCCGCGATCGTAGCAGACAATACGACTGGCGGTTCAGCCACTACCGGTACGGCAGCCAATAGCAACACTGCTCGCGGCTCAATCAGCATCTCAAACTAAAAATCTAGCAAAAATAAAATTAACTGATAGGTATAGTCGTCTTCTTGGAAGGCGACTTTGCCTTTTCATGGACCGGCTTGGTGACCTTGACAGGTTTAGCTGACGGAATAGGAGCAGATGGTTTTGCTGGCGAAGCCACGGCTGGTTCAGGAAAGGGTTTCAAACTTATTATTAGCGGGGTAGCGTTTTTAACTTCGGCTGGAGCAGCGGCCTTGGGTTTTAACGGTTCTTCACCCATGAGTTCGACAACCGTGCTGTTAGGGTCAAGTGGTAAGTCATTACTGGCTATAAATGCCTCTTCTTTAAGCTCGGTGGGCATAACAGGCCAGGATTCGGGTTCTGGTTTAGGCTGCTGGGCTTTGGGCTCTGGCGCTAGTTTCGCGGCGGCTGGCGCCGAAGTCGGGACTAAAACAGGCTTAACAATCCGGGTACCGGTAATTTTACCTAGAATCCGTGAGCCAAACAGCAGGGCATCTATAGCTAATAGGGCTATAGTGACTACGAATAGCCCAATAGAGGTCAGAAACCACGGATTAAGCGGCTTCTTCGAGAGGTCTAACTGATATGGGGGCAGTGGTTTCACGGATTTACTAACAGTAATTGGTTTTTGAAGACTAACACCTTGGTAAATCGTGGACAGTTTTTTATTACCAAGACCGGAGCGCAGGATAACACTGCCTTTGCTGTCCGTGGTACCGGTTGAGTTATCGAGTGTTACTACGGCGCCGGACAAGGGCTTACCATCGGGTCCGCGAACTATCACTGTCACCGGCACTCCGGGAAGCTGAAAGGTAAGATCAGCCCCGGTCGCGACATTACCGGCGCTGTCAACGCTTTTAACCCGGTAGTGGAGTAAAGTCAGAGGGGTAAGAAAGCTACTGTTTAGCGGCACTGAGTGGCTAGTTCCGGGCGTGGCAACAGATGTACTCAGGCCATACTTATCATCAAGGCCATATTCAACTACTGAGTCAGATGGCTCGTTAGTTGTCCAGACCACCGTAGTGCTGAAGGGTGTCAACTCTGTAGTCTTAACGGCACTAATAACAGGCGCCGACGTGTCTTTTGGCGGAGCAGGCGCGGCCGCCGCTTTGGCCGCCGCCGGCGCGGGAGCACCAAAGTTAATGGATACGCCACTACTGCCGTAAGCTACCGGGTTGCCGTCACTGACCAGCGATGAGCTTCCGGCGACACCAATAGATGCGCTGCCAGAGCCAACAAGCGCCTTAAAGGTCACGGTGCCAACTAAACCACTACCGGATATACTGCTAATAGTACCTCGCGCAAGTGTAGCCGAACCATCGCCGCCGCCACTACTGGCACCTATCTCAAAGGCACTGCCGCTCGCCGAGAAACCAATGTACTGCAACTTGCTGGCCGGATATGTCAGGTCGGCCTGGACAGCGTTAACTGGCGTGCCACCGCCGTTAGCATATACGGCTACGATGACGGTCCCGCCACTCGCGACCATACTTTTATTTGCCGTTAGCGATATCGAGGCTCCGGCGGCGGCAACTGGAACAGCAGGCATCAATACACCGGCCAAAACAGCGACTGACAGGATTATTTTTGTAAGTTTTTGTCTCATAAATTAGTAGTTGTTATCTTTCCCATATTGCGACAGGATGACGCTTAAGTCAAATATATCCACCTTGCCATTACCGTTAAAATCACCGGCGCCGGACTTTTGCCAACGTGATAATAACAGACTAAGATCAAGAATCGTAACCTTGTGGTCTCCGTTTAGGTCGCCCTTGAGTGGCGGTGGTGGATTGTTGATCGAAATCGTTGCCGAGCTACTACTGGTGTTGCCGCTGCCGTCGATAGCTTTGGCGGTAATAAGGCGCGCTCCGTTTGGCTTGTTATAGGTATCCCAGTTAAGGGCGAACGGAGCAGACGTAATGGTTGAGATTAGTGTACTGTCAGCGTAAAATTCAACTCTTTTTAGATCCAAATCATCGCTGGCCGTCGCCGATATCGGGATAGTGTACTGCACGTTGGTTTGACCGTTTGATGGAGCAGTCAGACTGATCACCGGAGCAATCGTGTCGGGCAACGTACTGACATTTAATGGTGCCGAAACGGCTGATTCATTATTGCCAGCATCAACGGCAGTAACCGTATAGCTGTATTGGTGATTATATTGGCGGCCCGTATCCTGGTAGGTCAACGCCGTCCTAAGCGCCACGAACATGCCGTCGCGATAGATTCTATAGCCGGTTACCGCCACGTCATCTGTGGCCGCGGCCCAATCCAGATCAATCACCGTCGTAGTCTGATTGCCGGAGTGAAGATTTGTCGGGCCTGACGGCGCGATCAGGTCTGTCAAGGTTCTGGTTGATAGTTGAGTCGACTGGGCCGAATTGTTGCCCGAGGCGTCATGGGCGCGGACTTTGTAGGTATAGGCCGTATCTACGCTAAGACCGCTATCGGTGTAGCTTGTGCTACCGGTAGTGGCGATCGGTGTCGGATTAGATCCACGATAGATGTCATAGCCCGACACACTGACGTTATCGGTTGACAGATCCCAACCCAGGGTTATGGAAGAGTCAGTGCGACTGGAAGCCACCAGATTAGCTGGTACAGATGGGTTAGTCGTGTCGTAGGCAGTTTGGGTATCTAGTTGAGTTGATCCACCAGAGGTGTTGCTGGCAGCGTCATAGGCCTGCACCACGTAACCGTAATTAGTTACCGGCAACAATCCTGTATCCGTAAAACTAGTGCTAGCAGTAGTACCGACCAGACTACCGTTACGATAGACCTTGTAACCGGTTACCGCCACGTCATCGGTCGACGTGTTCCAGGCAATCGCGATGGAAGTATCCAGTACACTGGTCGTATGCGTGTTGTTCGGCACGCTTGGTGCTGTCGTGTCATTGGAGCTGGCCGTTAAATAGGGAGCCGAGGTCGCTGATTCGTTGGAAACGTTATCGTAAGCGCTAATAGTGTAAGTATAGTTGGTACTAACGCTCAGACCGCTATCCGTGTAGCTGCTACCGGCCGGAGAAGCTATTAGGGTACCGTTACGATACAGGTGGTAGCCGATTACGCCCACGTTATCGGTCGACGCGTCCCAGCCCAGAGTGATACTAGACACAGTGCTACTAATTTTGTGCAGGTTATCGGGTACGGAGGGTGGTGTTACGTCGGCCGCGGTACCACCGTACAAGGGAGCGGACAGGCTGGAAAAATTGTTTACGCCATCGTAAGCGCTAATAGTGTAGGTGTAAGTAGTAAATACTGAAAGACCAGTATCTGTATAGCTGGTACCGGCTTGAGTCCGGACCAGCGACCCGTTCCGGTAAATTTCGTAACCGGCAACACCGACATTGTCGCTCGAGGCGTTCCAAGCGATACTAATACTGTTTATCGTTGACCCGGTTTGGCGAACATTTACCGGCACGCTTGGCGCCAGCGTGTCAGCCAGGGTCGATGTTGGTAGCGGTCCGGACTGACTTGAAGTGTTGCCGACCGCGTCATAGGCGCTAACCGTATAGGTGTAATTCGTGT
Organism: uncultured Candidatus Saccharibacteria bacterium; assembly: GCA_964595295.1. Taxonomy (GTDB): domain Bacteria; phylum Patescibacteriota; class Saccharimonadia; order Saccharimonadales; family UBA4665; genus RYN-405. The sequence goes on from CAZQPT010000010.1 coordinate 15,695, forward strand.
TAGGCGTCAAGCCG
>CAZQPT010000010.1:15808-19907 GCA_964595295.1 uncultured Candidatus Saccharibacteria bacterium
CAGGTCTTTTGCTTATGCTTGCATGAAGCTGAAAAGAGCGTATAACAGATAAGGTTAGAAAGTAGTGATTTACATGAGACCAATTACGGAACGAATAGAGCCAAACGGGCCAAAAGAACTCGGAATTATAGACGTGGCACTGGTGCCGTCACATTGTTTGGGCAGATTTATAGTCAATGCTGGTTCACACGGGGAACGAGTGGTTTATAAACTGCCTATTATTGGTATGACTCAAGCTGAAAAGGAAGCGATTGAAGCAGGCGATAGCACACCACTCAAAGAACACGTTGAGCCGGACAAAACAGAGCCTGGCCGTTTTGAGTTTATAAATTGCCGTGGCGAGATTACTGTACGAGACGACCTAACAGATAGTCTTGTTGGCGCGGTAGTAAAATCTTTCGTGGAAATGGTGCCAGTCCCACATGCTGTATAGGTTATCGAGATCAATCGTACAGAGTAGATCCGCCGCTATCGCTTCTGCCTCCTCGCTGGCTTCTGCCTAGCCGAGCTCGTCTCGAGCTAGGTCTTTCGGTAGGCACCGGCTCTCTAAGGGCGTCTACCCAGGCGCGGGCATTAACTTCCGTATCAGACATTTCTCTTTCTCTTTTTACGGCCATGCCGATGCTTGAGGTAACGAATTCGTCCAGACGCATATAACCATCATTCTCAAACTCTGCTCGAACTTCGGCGCGGGGAACAATTATCTTGATGTACTGGCCTGGTTCAGCTTCATTATCGGGCGTAATTTCGTGAACTACATCCGGACCCGCGATCTTTTGCGGCAAAACTATACCGGTAGAGGGAGTTAGCACGCCATGGAAAATATCGGCGTATGGCGACCCGAAAGCAAGAGCCGAAAAATGTCTACGGGCTTCCCGGGCATCCGCGGTCGGCTTTGGATATCTTTTGTCGTAAGCCTCCGCCAGATCCGATTCTAAGAAAGTAGCCGCCACAGCCGAAGTGCCTGCTATATTAAATACTCCTACCCAGGACCGCTCTGGATTTATCCTGTCGTCATAAACGTCCCAGTGCGCGCCGAGTCCCTGGGGCCCGCGATCAAACTTCCGGGCATAAATATCATTTCTTTCAACGCCAGAATAAACAGCATCGGTAAACTCTAAAAAGCCTCCTGGTAGATCGGTTAAGAGTAGGGGTGACTTAACTTGTTCGAGAGTGTCTATATAGTCCGAAACTTCTTGTCTGTCACGCGCGATAGGTAACTCATGAGCCATGGACTGCTCCTCGCTTAAATGGGTTTATAAAAATTATATCACCATAAACATCTAACTTCTACCTCGACACGTAGGGATTGTCCTTGACCCAAAAACGCCAGGGCGCGTCGACGGCTTGCTTAATACCAATCCGTGGGCCAGATAATATCATATCTGACGTTATAGCTGGTTGTGAGGATTTTTTAATATAAAGGCTGCCTGTGAAGAGTGGCTTGCCATAGTCGGCCTTGGTGATTCCCATTGCCTGGACTAGCTTGGCAGGGCCGCTACACAAGTCTTTGGTTTCGTTTTTAGCGCGGCGTTGTCGCATGATATCTATGCCTTCAAGTGGTTCCAGAGCCCGTATTAGTACGGCCTGGCCATGGCCAGCCGGTCCGCTGACCACGTTAAAACAGTAGTGCATACCGTAAGTAAAATAGATGTAGGCGTAACCGCCAGGGCCGAACATAACTTTAGTTCGCTCGGTTTCGCCCCGGTAGCTGTGGCTGGCGGCGTCTTCCTGGCTATAGGCTTCGGTTTCGACGATTATTCCGGATGTTAGGCCATCGGGTGATTTGCGCGTAAGCATGCGACCGAGCAGTTTTTGGGCCAAAGTTACGGCGTCAGCGCTAAAAAAATCTTTGTCTAGCATGGCTCAATTATACGACTTCGGACTTCTATTTTTGTTTGTTCCAAAAATCGGCTTTGGCCAGCGCGCCATTATACCAAGCCCAGAAATCGCTATTAAAACTGCGCTCGCCGGGGAAGCTAATTGAGGCCGGGCACTGTAAGTGTGGCCGATGAGCGATTCGCGGATCCACGGACGCCGTTTGTCGCATTTTAGACTGTAAATCCGGTGAAAACGAATAAACCCCGTCAACTATTTGTACGCTATTATTATTGACGTCAACGTTATTTGATATGTCGAGATAACGCTCTTCGTCGGCTAAACTCAATTTGGAAACCCATAGCGCCAAATGTGAGCTGGAACCAATTAAACTCTCAGTTTCGTCAACGCTCATTCCCTCAAAAATCGCGGCCGCGTCTTGGCGCGACATAAGACCACGTATATGCATTAAACCGGTCACGAAACCGGTAAAAATAAGGTCCTGAATTGATCCGTAGTGCCTTTCTTTATCTTCGGCGGCAGGCGAACGCTTAAAATAGGCGTTCCTGTACATATTAAACTCTTCAAGAAACTGCTGGCCACTTTCGGTTTGCTTGAATTGATTAGTATAGACGCCGAGCACGCCGTCAAAGAACAGAGGAGCGGTTTCTTTAAAATGCTCGGCTAGCTCTATAAAACTAAAGTCTTCGAGCATATTGTCAGGGTTATCCCGCTTAACCCAATCGATGAATATATCCTGGGTGTTGTCGGTGAGCGCGAAACTCTTAAAAGCACCGATGAATATGGCGGCTCTGGCGTCAGTTTCCAGCTTTAGCTCCTCCAGGGGCATGGCCTCAAGCGTTTCCGGGTTGGGTAGAATGTATCTGCCCTCCATTACTTCAAGGGCCTTTTGCCGTAAGGTCATACTGGTCTGAGGATATTGCTCTGTCATAAGGCGTATATCATATACTATTTGACTGAACTTGACAATAGGAGTATAATAGAGCGCATAAAAGGATTAATATTATGCCTAAAGCTAGCGCGCTAGAAAAAGCAACTCAGCCAACCGATGAAGTACAGGCTGACTATACAAAAGGCTCGGTAGCAAGGCTAGTTGGTAAGCTTGAAGAACAAGTTGTGAGTGGGGAAATCACCCGCGAGCAAGCTTTCGGCCGTTTTTGCACGGACGTAACCATAGTCCGCCAAGATGAGCTTCATGGCACGCTTGTTCTTACTTCTAGCCTTGACCAAAATCCTCAAGCCTAATTCTCTTGTAATTTTTCTACTGTTGTGATATAATAATGTTATTATGTCCAGTGGCGAAACACCTCAGCACCAAAGTAAAATAGACCGGCTACATGAAGCTTTAGGTATTGATGACATGCCCGGAGTTGAGGAGTTCGCTCGTGATCTCATCGCGGATCCTGAAAACGCTTATATAACGAAGGATCCGACTCTGGAAGAGGTAATTTACCGAGAAAAACAGTTCGCGCTTAATGTAGCTTACGCGGGCTTGCTTATGTCGGAGAGGCATTCCGGCATCGTAACGCTGTTGGCAGATGTTGACCAAACGTTCACTGAGAACAGTGGTATTACGATCCGCCCGGCATTCCCGTTTGCCCTCAACATTTTATACAAAGAGCTGGGGAACAGATTAGAAGTCGGGTTGCTAACCACCAATCGGCAAGAGGGGATAAATGATAACTTACCAATATACTTCAAGGGCGTGGACGCTCGGGTAAACTCTGACTTTGTAATCAGTTCAAGAGAGATGGAAGAAGCGGATCCACGCTTGCAGCAAGCAGTAGACAACGATAATTACGCGATAGTTCGAGATATAGTAGAGCCGCAAGTTATAGAAGATACTCAAGCAGGTGAGCTAAGCGACATCTGGTTTGGCACGAAGCTAATCATTCTGCAGGAGCTGGCGCGCCAGCATCCTGAACGATCTTTCGTATTTGTTGATGATCTTATATGGGCCGACGTAATCCAGGATATGCACCGGCAGGTTAGAGGATTATGGGTCGGTCAGTATATGCAGAATGATCTGGTCCAAAAGGACTTGGATCAACTACGGATCAAAAAGACAGGGGGATAGAATCCGTCGCTTCACTTTGGGATAATCTTGCGGCATGCTCAAAGTGTACGGACAATGTCCGTACACTCCTGTGCGTGTCCTCGATTAGCGAACTCCGCCAGCAAAGCTGGCTCTGGAGTTCGACTCTCGCGAACATTACCAAAACAAAAACCCGACTTACGTCGGGCTCTTGTTTTGGTGACC
>CAZQPT010000011.1:0-18572 GCA_964595295.1 uncultured Candidatus Saccharibacteria bacterium
ACCAACTCGCCGCTTGGCTACACGGCCTACGTTAAGTCGGCTAACGCGGCCTTAACTTCGGTTGTTAGTCCCGCGACACCGATCTCGACTGGTACCTTTAACGGAACGGCCGACAGCGTATTGGCGGGAACAACCAAGTATGGCTTCTTGCCAACCACCGGCACGGCCTGTTCAAGCTGTACCGGAAGCCTAAGCTATGATGGCGAATTCTCCAGCGGTGGTGGCAACCCAATTGCCGCGGGTAACCAAGCCGGTGCCTTTAACTCGACTAGTTTCGCCTCATTCGTTTCCCGTAGCGGTTACACCAATGCTGATCAGATCTCGCTCAAAGAGCGTGTCGCCGTAGCCAACACTGTCGGTTACGCCAACGATTACACCGATACGCTAACGATTGTCGCGGCCGGTAATTTCTAAACTGTAGTATACTAAGTCACAAGATGAAGCTGTTTTCGAGAGGGTTATGCGGATTGTTGCTGTTAGCCGGTATTTTGTTGATCGGACCTGCTCCGAACGCCAGTGCTGCCGAGGGTTTCAACGTCATTACCTCGCCACTACCTATCAAGATTTCGACTACGCCAGGTACCACGGTTGAAACTTCACTGAGGATTAAGAGTCAGAATACCCAGCCTGAAGGCATAAAAGTCAGCCTACTCAAATTTAAGGGTAATGGAACAACCGGTCAGCCTGATTTACAGGATATAACACCAAAAGATACTTTTGCTTCGTGGGTTAGCTTTTCGCCTTCCAACTTCGTAGCTCAGCCGGGTGTCTGGAACACCGTAAAAATGACCATTAAAGTTCCTGATGACGCCGGGCTTGGATACTATCTGGCCGTCACGTTCTCGCCATCTAAAGAACCGGGAGCGCCTGACGTTACTAACCTTAAAGGTTCGGCCGCGACACTGGTATTGCTTGACGTTAAAAACGGCCACGAAAAACGCAGCCTTAAACTAGTAGACTTTTCGACCGACCATAAACTCTACGAGTACTTGCCAGCCAATTTTAACGTTAAAGTTCGCAACGATGGTAACATCTATATTCCGCCTGTCGGCAACGTCTTTATAACTCGTGGCGATAAAACAGTTGATACGATTGATTTTAACGCCGCCGGCGGTAGTGTCTTGCCGGACTCAACACGTATTTTTAAGATGCCCTGGGCTAATGGTTTCCCGGTTTTTAAAGATAGCTTAGTTAACGGCAAGCCGGTTACCGATAATAACGGCAAGCTCAAACAGGATCTCAAGTGGAACTTCGCCGAAGCTAATAAATTCCGGTTTGGAAAATACACTGCTAAACTACTGATAGCTTACGATGACGGCACGCGTGACGTACCGGTTGAATCAACCCTTACGTTCTGGGTTATTCCCTGGAAAATGATACTACTTGTACTAGTTATCGCGGCCGTGCTTGGTTACGGACTGTTCGCGATGGGCAAAAATTTTGTTCGCAAAGCTCGCCAGGGAGCGGGCAAATTCCGTCGTGATAAAAAGGACTAGAATTTTACTAGCCTTACTTGTGTTGGGCGGGTTATTGATTATTTCATTCGGACCAACAGCACTGGCGGCAGGCTCCTCCAAGCCCTCTAAAAGTGGCATAACGCTTAGTCCGTTCGAGCAGCAATTATCGATCGCGCCGGACGATCTTACCAGATCCTTTAACCTAAGTCTGACCAACAACACGACTACGCTTCAGGAGCTAAGCCTAACGGCCAGGGACTTCGGATCGTTGAACGATACCGGAGGCGTTTTGCTTGAAGGCTCCAACGCCTATTCTCAAAAGTACGGCCTGGCTTCATGGCTTGCTTTGGGCACCGATACGGTAGTTTTGCAACCAGGTGAAAAGAAAAGCGTTCCAGTTACCATAGAGAATCGGTCTACGCTGCAACCCGGTGGTCATTACGGGGCGGTAGTAGCCAGCGTGACTAGCTTGGATGATCAAAGCAGCAATCGGGTAGTAATAAACCAGCAATTGCTTAGTTTGCTGTTAGTGACAAAAGTCGGCGGCGAAAAATATAACCTTAAACTCAAAGACATTAGCCCTAATGGCAACTGGTTTCACTTGCCGAACACCGTTAAGCTGCGTTTCCAAAACCCTGGTAACGTTCACGTCGTGCCCAGGGGAACAGTAAAACTCAAAAGTCCTAGTGGCAAGATTTTGGCTGAGGGTATTATCAATTCCGAATCAGCCTTTATTTTGCCGGAATCTTTCCGCGAGCTTTTCGTTCCCCTAAATAAAATTGCCGCGGCACCGCCATTACCGGGTGTCTACAACGTTGAAGTCGACTATCGGTATGACGGTATAAATGCCGTGGCTATCAAAAATTATCCGGTCCGTTTTTTGAGCTTGGGCACATTTGCCGGAATAGGGGTCTTTATAGTGTTAATTTTTTACTTTTTACGAAAGCGAAAAACAACTTCCAAAAAGTCTTCTACAACAGAGTAAAAAAGCTTGTGTTTAGTTGTGGAATTTGATACGATTTATAGGTAAGTTTAAAAAGAAACACGTGAGAAAGTCGTTTTACGATGAAACGTCAGTGGAAAGCAGCTATATTATTGGTTGTTGCCGTCCTAGCAACGGTACTTTTTAGTCTGTTAACCCATAGTTCTACCGCCACGGCCGCCAACCCGACAACAATGAGCTTTCAAGGTAAGGTCGTAAATGCTGACGGTACCAACGTCACGGATGGCACGTACAGTTTTCTGTTCAAACTGTACACGGTAGGTAGCGGTGGTAGCGCGGTCTGGACAGAGACCCAGAGTAGCGTAACGGTCACGGCTGGTGTCTTTCAGGTAGATCTTGGAAGCTCCTGTTCATTCTTCGTGGCCAACGCCTGTAACAACAACACGCCTATAGATTTTAACGCTAATCCGGCTCTGTACCTGGGAATAACCTTTAACAGTGACCCGGCTGGCGAAATGAATCCCCGGGTACAGTTGCAATCCGTACCTTTCGCTTTCAACGCTGACCGCGTAGGCGGCCTCCAAGTTAGTCAGCTGGTTCAGCTGTCTCCAGGCTCGCAGCAAACCGGCTTTATTAACGTCAGTGGCGCCAGCACCTTTGGTAACGGTCTAACCGTCACTACCGGTGGCACGACAATCGGCGGCACTTTAACTGTTACTAGTAACGCGGCTGGCAGTAACGCGGCTCTTTTGCAGGGGGCTGCTAGCGCTACTGTGCCGACTCTAGTTCTGAAAGCAGGTGTTACTCCCGGAACAGGTGCTGATATACTGCAGTTCCAGAGTTCCAGCGCGGTGTTAGGCAATGTCCAAAGTGACGGAGTTCTCAGCCTAGCTGGTAGCGCCGGCACTCTACAGTACCAAAATGCCATTACTGCCCTTGGGGACAAACTTGGTTTGTATTCCAGTTCGGTCTTCGGGCGTTACGGTTTGGGCATCCAGGCTAACACGCTAGTGGCGTACATTGGGGCTAGTTCAGCAGCTTTCGCTATTAAAATTGACCCTGGAAGCGGCCAGGCATCAAGTGCCGCGACCAGTGTTTTTAGCGTGTCTGGCACCGGTATTGTCACAGTTGGTAATACTGGTTTGGCGGGCGTTCTACAATCAGCTAGCGGTCAAAACCTAAGCGTTAAGAGCCAGGGTGCCGGGCAGCTAAACCTTGATTCGGCTAACGGCACTTTAGGCCTAGGAACAGCCACGACCACCATCCAGCGGACAGCGGCCACTGGCCTTAATATCGATCTTAATGACGGCGGACTGACTACTCTAACCCTAAAAAACAGCGGTGCCGGCGTAGCTAATTTAAACCTTTTCGACGGTAGCTTACAGACTGGCTCTACCCCAACCACTCGTCTCGATAACGCGGGCAACCTAACAAACATTGGTACGATTGGCGCGGCTGGGGGCACTTTTAACGTTAATGCCGGAGGTGACGTAACTGGTACTGCTACAGCAGTTGGGGGCGTCACCAGTACTACTAACGGCGGTAGCGGCTTAGGCACTTCGGCTAACCTGATTGTTGCCAGCGCCGCTGGTTTTACGAATGGCTACTATGTGCAGGTTAATGACACTAACTGTGGCGGAACTGGTATCAACCCCTGTTACGCCAAAATTACCGGCATCGCTGGCAATACCTTAACTATCAGCCCAGCCCTAAAGTGGACAACCGGAAAAACAGTAAATGAATACCGCTTCCAGGAAATTGGCGGCACAGAAACCGCTCAAACGCTCGAAAACCGCTATGGTCGTGGCTACTTCATTTCCGGCGTGGCTACTGGCAACGGCACGACCTACTATAACGAAGACAGCATTAGTAGTTCATTGACTAGTTTTGATCTGTTAAACACTGGGGTCACGACTCTAAACATTGGTGGCGCGGCTACCGCGATTACGATTGGTGCCGTCGGCACTACTACCAACATTGCTGGCGCCCTTCACCTGACGACTGCCGGCGGCATTGATGCAGGTACCGGTTCGCTGCAAGGTAATAGCCTCAGTATCAACGGCGGCGCTTTCGCCGTAAATAGCAGCGGAGCCATTACCGCCTTAACCGGTATCGCGACAACTGGCGGCTATATTCAAAGCGGTGCCACTGCCAACACTTTAACTGGCGCGACAACGTTTAGTGCCGCCGGAACAGCCCTAACTGTCACTAACGCCGCAAGTGTTGGTAGTCTGACAGTTACTACTGGCGGAGCCGCTATTACCGGCACGACCGCCATTAACACTAGTGGCACGGCCGGCACCAGTATAGGCAACGCGACCGGCGCGCTTACGTTGGCCGGCCCAACGACAATAACTGGATCACTTGGTGTGACTGGCGCCTCGACATTTACTGGAAATATAGCCACCTTAAACGGGAACATTCTTATTCAACAAACCGCCGCCGGCGCGTCGGCCATCTTTGATGACGTAGCTGGTAAAATTGGCTCCATCAAAGCCGGCTCGGCTAAAATCGCCTTTCTTTTTGATAACACCGGCAACTTCAGTATCGGTAGCGATACCCGAACCAACATCGCTGCCAGCAACACTCCCGGAACCGACGTGCTAACAATACTCGGTGCCAGCGGTAACGTCGGCCTTGGCGATACGACTCCGGTAGCGACCCTAACTGTTGGTGCTGGCGATCTATTCCAGGTAGCCGGAGCTAGCGGTAACGTCTTAACCGCCGGCACTATTACTGGCACGACTCTAAATGGCACGACTGGAATTAACACCGGCGCGGGCGCTGGAACTCAACGGATTGACGCCAGTGGCAATATCGTCAATGCTGGCAACTTCACGTCGGCGGCTGATACAACGTTTACCACGACCGGAGCTAACGGCTTTGCCTTTAAGCCCGGAACAAACAATGCTACGACTTTCGAGATCCAAAAAGCTGATGGAACACCACTGTTTATGGTTGATAGCACCTCTATTAACCTGCTAACAAATCCTGGTTTTGAAATTGGTATAACAGGCTGGTCAGCCAAGGGGTCTTCAACTCCTTCGCAAAACGTCACTGTATCCAATACCTATCACGGCATCGCCAGTCTGCAGGTTATTACAGGTACAGTGGCTAATAACGGTGTCAGCACTAACGCCTTCACCCAAACCGTGGCAGCCGGAACTTACACGCTCAGCTTTTACGCCAAGCTTTCCGCCGGAACACTTACTACTATCCGGGCTGGCTACAACCAAGGCGCCGGAGACGTTGCCTGTACTCTTAACAGCGCTATACTGATTATTGGCGGCTTCCAGCGCTATACCTGTACCTTTACTACCACCGCCAACATGTCGACACTATGGATTGACCAAGGGGCAAATACAACATCTAGAACCGTCTTTATTGACGCCGTACAACTACAAACCGGCTCAACAGCCACAGCTTATCAGATCGGTAAGATTCAGATAAGGGGGGTTGTTACAAACCCAATTTCTCTACAAAACACTTCAGATTCGACAACTGCTTTCCAGGTCGTTAACGCGGCTGGAACCGCTAATACTTTCACAGTCGATACGGTCAATGGTCGGGCTAATGTTAGCACTGGTTTCTCGGTCGCTGGTGTTGCCGGCTCTACGCTAACAGTCTGTGGCGGCAGTCAGTACATTGGCGCGGCTAAGCTAACAGGTGGTATTATTACGGCCGGTGTTTGCACTAACGATGCCACCGGTCTATCCGATATCCGTGCCAAGACCAATATTAACTCGCTCGGTAGCGTGCTGGACTCCATACGAAACGTTGGCGCCTACAGCTTTAACTACCGTTGTAACGATCCGCAATTCGTTGACCTCAACCTTTCGTGTGACAAACAAACCGGTGTGATTGCCCAGGAATTACAGCAAATTTTCCCTGACCTGGTAAGTGAACGCGATGACGGTTATCTCCAGGTAGACTACCGTGGGCTAAGCGTTTATACGCTTCAGGCAGTCACGGAGTTGGCCAAGCACATCGATGGCGCTGGCAATGCCGACCTGAACGTGGTAACCGCCAAGGGGCTACGTATTAGCGGCGACCTGACCGTAGATGGTAACTTAACCTATAACTCGCTAAACACGCCAACCGGCAACTTTAGTAACAGTGTTATTACGCCTAATTTAACCGCCAACGGGGCACTAGTCATTAATTCCGGCTCATCTGGTGACGTGGCTATTGACAGCGGTGCTAATAGCGCTTATGTCAAGCTAGGCACCGAAAAAGCCGCTGGCGTCAGTATTTCCAGGGCTGGCGGGACAACTGACATAGCCGGTTCTCTAAACGTTGACGAGTCAGCTGACTTCGCGGGACCAGTGACAATGAACTTCGCCACGGCTCAAAATATCCGGGTGACTAATGATCTAAAAATCGATAATGCCAGCGCTACGACTGCGGTCGATTCAGCAATTCAAATTACTAATTCAGGTGGAGCCGGGTATACCAACTTGATCAATACGCCGAATTTCTCTGTTACTGGCGCCGGCGACGTGGCGGCCAAGAACTTCATAAGTAAAGAGGGATCATTCCAGATGCTCGACGCCTCTGGCGCCAACGTGGTAACTATTGATAACGGCGGAAGCGCCAACTTTGCCGGCAACTTGAATATAGCCAGCGCCTCGCTATCCGGTGGCTTGAACGTTGGCGGCGACATAAACGTGGCTGGACTAAGCACCTTCCAGAAATTAGCGACCTTTATTGGCAAAACCATCTTCCGCCAGGACGTGCAGTTTGACGGTCACGTAACCGTGGCTAAAGACGGGGCCGGTTACGCGACGCTGCGAACAACCGAAAACATGGTTCACGTCAAGTTCGTTGATAAGTACGAGCACACTCCAGTCGTAAGCGCCACGATCACCAACGGTAAATTTATGGCTTACACGATTGATAATGTCACCGACACCGGCTTTGACGTAAAAGCCCAGGCCCCAGCGCTGGAAGACACGACCTTTAGCTGGACCGCGGTCGGCGTCAACGGTCCGCAAACTGCCAGCAATCCATTGCCGACAACACCTTAATATAGCTTACGCTTCCCACTGTCTGTTACAATGTCAGTAATCGTGGGAAGCCGTACACCTAACACTACCAGTTCAACTCGAACTTTCATGAGCTCCAAGCCACCAGTTGAGGAGCCTAAAACGCCACGTAAACTTCCTAAAATAAAGCTACCCAAAATATTGTCGCCGTGGCTATTAGTACTTATGCTATTAATATTTAGCGCTTTTATGTTTAATCAGTACCGTGCGGCTAAAGATAAGACTACCGCCAATACGCCTGCCGCCGTCAATAAGCGGGTCGAGGACGTAGTCACTAAGGTAGGCAAGTTGATCATTCTGCCAAAAGATCAAAAGCCGACCGTAGCTACCGTTGTCCATGCCGATAAGCTCAAAGACCAGACATTCTTCGCGGACGCTAAAGACGGCGACAGGATTTTGATTTATAACAGCAAAAACAAAGCTATCTTATATCGCCCGAGCACCAACCAGCTGGTCAACGTCGCCGCTGTTACAGTTACCCCGACAGCTGGCACTAGCCTAACGCCGAGTAATTAATTACGTGCTAAACAATGGTTGAACCGTTGGTAGGATCTTATTTTGACCAGCGGCCGACTCGATTTTTAGCAAAACCGTAAAAGTCGTGCCATGAGTAGGCGAACTATTAACGCAAATCGTGCCATTATAGTCATCGCGAACATATTGTTTTACTATTGACAGACCGATGCCCAGACCCCTGATAGCACCATGTTTAGTAGTGTAAAAAGGCTCAAAAATTTGTGGTAACTGTAAGGCGGTAATGCCTTTACCGTTGTCGCGGACCGAAATCTGCAAATAACGACCAGTATTTTCCAGGCTTACAAAAACTTGTCGCTTTGAAGGCGGCGTTGAGGTGTTTGAATAGGCGTCTATGGCGTTAGCGATTAGATTGGCCATTATTTGACTAAATCGGACCGGATCACCGTAAAGCTGAGTTGGTAATTTTTGCTCCAACACGATACTAACTCCAGCCTTAGCCGCTAAAGGCTTGAGCACGGCCATTAATTGCCTGACTTCGCGCTGGACGTTAAACAGCGTCCGATAGTTTCTGGAAGTCAGTTGCTTACGGGTGGTTCGAACATAACGCTCCAGCTGTCGAAGGCTCTTGCGGGCTTGAAGTATAGCCGGCGATTCATGGCCACCGACTTGCTGTAGATTAAGCGAGGCGCAAGTTAGGGGATTAGTAAGGTCGTGCAGCAAGTGAGCGTTTAAGCGTCCGAACTCGGCAAAGCGCTGTAACTCCAGCAATCTGACTAGCTGGGCTTTCTCGAGGTCTATAGTCCGTTCGGCAACCCTTGATTCCAACAGATCACGCTGTTTTATAAGCTCGGTTTTAGACCGTCTGGCATGCCCGAAACAGCCGCCGGCAATAATCGTCAGTAAAACGCAGACTAGTTTTAAAGTAAGCACGGTTTTTCCGCTATCACGGGCAGGGCGTCAATCTTGTATCCCACGCCGTGAATTGTTTTTATCATTGGGCGATCGAATGGTCGGTCCACCTTATCGCGTAAGTGTTTTATGTGAACGTCAATCGTGTTGGTCCAGTTATCCGTGACGCCGGCCCAGCCGTAACGACTTAATGCCTGTCGGGACACCACGATGCCTTGATGCGCCATAAGACATTCCAGCAGAAGAAACTCCTTACGACGCAGATTAATCGGCAAGTTCTGACGACTTACTTCGTGAGTGATGGTATTTACGCGCAGGTCTCCGACCTCTAGCTTGCTACTGGCTTTACTAGGTTTGTTGGTAGCTCGCATTAACGTACGCAAGCGAGCCTTAAGCTCGCCTAGACTAAAGGGCTTTGTTAGATAATCGTTAGCCCCGGCATCGAGCAGGTTAATCTTAGTAAGAACATTAGTTTCGCCGCTTAATATTAAAACGGGAACGCTGACGCCGCGTTCCCGTAGTTGTTGGCACACGGCCAGGCCGTGTATATCCGGTAGACATAGATCCAGGATGATGGCGTCATAGTATTCGCTATCGGTTTTGTAGATACCGCCCTTACCTGTAGGGGCTACCTCCACATGATAACTTGTCTTCAAGGCTTGTCTGAGCGCAATGGCAATGCCCGCGTCATCTTCGATTAAAAGTAGTCGGGGATTTGTTTGCATAGCAGTCAGTATCGGGCACAAACATTAAATAATTATTAAATAACTCAATTTAATTTTTGTAATTTTATCACAACATTATATAAATGTCTATACACATTCTAAATATGATGTTCTAAATTATTTTAAACTGATATCGAAACGTGACGAGGCTTCATCCCAGTTGGCCACGTGCCACCAGGCAGCTACGTAGTCAGCCCGTTTGTAGGTGTAATCAAGATAGTAGGCATGCTCCCAGACGTCCAGGCCTAGTATAGGCTCGGCTTTGCCGTAGCTGATTGGATTATCTTGATTCGGGGTGGTCATAATAGTCATGTCGGGCATTAACCAGGCCCAGCCACTGCCAAAAACACCAAGCGCCGATTTGGTGAACTCATCCGTAAAGTTTTGGAACGAGCCATATTTTGCTTTGAGGGCTTCGGATAATTCGCCCCTAGGCTCCATACCGCCATCTGGCGATAAAAACTTCCAGAAAGCCGTGTGATTGTAATGACCGCCTCCGTGGTTACGGACAGCAGTTCGAACGGCTTCAGGCACGTTGTCTAGATCAGTTAATATCTCGGTTAAAGACTTATTGGCCAGTTCTGGTGCCTGCTCAATCGCGGCATTCAGCTTATCGACGTAGGTCTGGTGATGCTTGCTATGGTGCAACTCCATGATATCCTTGCTGATATATTTACCAAAAGCGTCGTAATCGTACTCGAGATCAGGTAGCGTGAACATAGTAAATCTCCTTTTTAGCTATTAATATATTGTAGACCCTTAACCCTCGAAACGATAGGTTTGACCCCATATTTTGATATACTAAAGGCTAAGCAACATTATGAAATCATCAAATCTCCAACTATCTGTTGTCGTGCCAATATTTAACGAAGCCTCCGGACTAGCCGTTTTCCACGCGACGTTGCTGAAAACGCTCGATGACGTAAATAATAACTACGAAGTCATTTACTGCGATGACGGCAGCACCGATAACACCACTGAGCTCGTAAAAAAGCTACGTCACGAAAATAGTCAAATAAAGCTGCTCAAGCTTTCGCGGAACTTCGGTAAAGAAAACGCCTTAGCCGCCGCAATCTCTGCCGCCCAGGGTAAAGCGATAATTATGATCGATGGTGACGGTCAACACCCCCCAGAGCTAATTCCGAGGTTTGTCAAAGCTTGGCAGGAAGGGGCAAAAGTCGTAATAGGCGTGCGCACCTCTAACTCCGAAGAGGGCTGGTTTAAACGGCTCGGATCCAAGTATTTCTACAGTTTCTTTAATAAGTTAACAGATCAAAAATTAGTACCGGGCTCCACGGATTTTCGCCTGATTGACCGAACGGTTCAGCAAGAATTCCTAAAGCTAACCGAAAGCGACCGCATGACGCGGGCGTTAATTGACTGGCTGGGATTTAAACGTCACTATATTGACTTTACGGCTAACGCCCGAGCCGAGGGCTCGGCCGGCTACAGTCATCGCAAGTTAATCGTGCTGGCAACAAATAGCTTCGTGTCACTTACAACTATGCCGTTGTATATTTTTGGTTACCTAGGTATATTCATCACTAGCACGGCTTTTGTATTGGGAGCCACGGTCATTATCGAACAACTCTTGCTGGGAGATCCATTCAACTGGAACTTTACGGGTACCGCCATGCTTAGCGTAATGCTGGTCTTTTTGGTGGGGATAGTCCTGCTATCGCAAGGTGTCCTGGCGCTGTACATTTCTCATATACACAGACAGAGTAAGCAGCGACCACTATACGTCATTGATTACGCGGATTCAGTTGGTATAGATACGGATAACGACTAGCATGGAAGCGCGAGTAAGGCAGTTTTTGGCGCGCCCATCCGGAAGATACTTAGTAATTGGTGGCAGTGTCTACCTGATCGAGCTAGCGGTTATCGTGGTTGCCCAGAAGCTCGGGGCAAGCCCAACTTTAGCGGTTGGAATTAGCTTTTGGATCGGTCTGATAATATCATTTACCTTGACCAAGCTCGTAACGTTTGGCGATAAACGGATTCATCACCGGATTCTCGTGCCGCAAATAATCGCCTTTTCGCTGTTAGTATTATTCAACTTTGGTTTTACGATTTTAGTAACCAGTTGGTTGCAAAATATACTGCCGCCGGTTGTTACTCGAACTATTGCCTTGGGCATAACTACCATCTGGAATTTTTACTTGTATCGTACCCGTATTTTTAAAACGGGCGAGGTCGTATAGATGCCCGCTACTAAAAAGAAAAAGGGTCCTACCAAGAAACGGGCTTCAAAAAAGCCAACCAAGGCAAAAAAGCCCAAAAAAAGCCAGGCCCCGAAAATTATTGCCCCAAAACCAGTAATCGTTCAACGATCAAGACTTAATAAGCTTAGCGACAGACTTAACAGGCCATTTAAGAGTCAACTAAAAACTCCAGAAGCTCGTCAATTAATAAAAGTTATTGAATCGAAAGTCTTTGGTAATTTGTACCTTGGTCTGGCGCTTATCGTTTTGCTGGCGACAACTATTTTTTGGGCGTTTCTAGGCAGTAAATTACACCAAAGTAACGCTGATCAGCTGGTTAACGCTTACTTGTTCCAGGACACTAGTACTTTAAAGGGCGCGAGCTTCCCGGACCAGCACACTTTTTTGTTTAAATGGCCGTTGTTTTACGTTGTTAAGCTGCTGGGTTACACCGCTTCTAGCTATGCCTTTGTTACCATCGAGGCCGCTGTTGCCACGGTCGGTCTGCTGGCGGCCATTATCTACCGTATCGAACGTCGGCCATTGGTTTTTGCCACGATTTGTCTGGGATTATCTTCGGTTTTGCTCATGGTTCCTACTCAGCCTTATGCCGGGGCGCTACTGCCAGTAAATATGGCGATGGTTACAACCCGTAACTTGGAATACGTATTATATATCGCGGGTTTATGGCTATTAATCAGAGCCAATCGACTTAGAAGTTGGCGCTTTATTGGCGGCATAGCTGTTTTGGGGGTTTTAATCGCCAGCGATAAGTTATTTCTGGCCTTAAGTCCGATCGGCGCGCTGCTGGCAATAGTTTTCTATGGTTTGACAGGTCGCTGGCAGGTTGCCAAAACATTCCTACGTTGGTTAGTCGGCAGTTTGTTAGCCGTCGCTACCGGTTTCGGCATAATTGCCATCGTCAGGGCCAGCGGCATAACTCATATCGCCGGTGCTGGAGCCGGACCCTATGGCTTGGTTGATAACGCTAAAGACATTGCTCTGGGCGTTATCTACTCGATAAGTGGTTTAGCTACTAATCTTGGCGCTAATCCGGCATTCGACGCCGTTGAGCTATCACAAGTATCTTCTAAATTAGCTGATCGTTTATGGAGCGTGGGCGGATTTAGTTATGCTACTAATACGTTAATCGCCATCTATGGCCTGGTCGCTTGTTTGCGAATTATCAGATCAAGCATGGTCAT
The DNA here is from genome assembly GCA_964595295.1 of uncultured Candidatus Saccharibacteria bacterium. Lineage (GTDB taxonomy): Bacteria > Patescibacteriota > Saccharimonadia > Saccharimonadales > UBA4665 > RYN-405. The sequence goes on from CAZQPT010000011.1 coordinate 12,966, forward strand.
ACCTAAAGCAAAAAACCCAAAACCGGTTTACTCGTTACATCTGGCGTTAGGGCTTATATTCACCACATTGGCGGCAATTGGCGTGTTTATCTCCAGCAAACATTACTATGCCGTTGATGCCAGGTATCTTAGCGTTAGTCTGTTCGCGGTCTTTGTGGCCATAACCAGTTTTGGCCATCAAAAGCGCCGGAACCCTATCGGATTAACACTTATTGGTAGTCTGTTTCTCGCCAGTGTCATATTTGGCTGCTTCAATGTTGTCGCGAGCTATAGGGCAAGTAGCCAGGTACTTGCTAACACCGAGCATCGCGACGCGCTTGTCGCTCAAGCGCTAAAAAACCATAAGGTCAGCACGCTGGTTGGTGATTACTGGCGGGTATTGCCCATAAAGACCAAAGCCGGTGGAACTTTACCGGTTTCACCGCTGCGAGATTGCACTCAGCCTAGGGGGGCACTGTCGAGTTCGGCGTGGCAAACCAATTTGCGTCACCATAGCTTCGCCTATCTGTTATCTTTCGACAAAAGCCTGACTGATTTTCCTAAGTGCACGCTCGATCAGGTATTAAAAAACTATGGTCGACCAAACGTCAGTACCCTAATAGACGGAACACTATCTAAACCCAAAGAAGTGCTTCTGTTTTACGATGATGGAATTAGGAATAATAACTCCTCCAATGTTAACGATCGGTTTCTGTCGACCGTGCTGCCAATCACCCTCGACGAACTACCTAATCCGGTCTGTCCCGGACCCAACATAATGGATATCGTCGCTCATCAAGATGACGATCTATTATTTATGAGCCCTGATCTACTGCGCTCGGTTAAGGCTGGAAATTGCGTGCGCACCATTTATATAACGGCAGGTGATGGGGGTAATAACTTTAGCTACTGGCAGTCGAGAGAACAGGGTTCGGAAGCGGCTTACTCCAGCATGCTTGGCAAAGACTACACTTGGGAGCAGAGGATTATAAAGCTAGCCAATAATAGATTCGTAACGATCGCTAGCCCATTAGGCAACACTAAAATATCATTGATATTTATGCGATTACCAGATGGTAATTTGCGTGGTGAGGGCTTTAGAGCGTCAAACCACGAAAGTTTAGCTCACTTGGCTAACGGTAGCATTAAGCAAATGCATTCCGTGGACGGCCAATCATCGTATACGTCCCGCGAGCTAACCAAAACCCTGAGCAGCTTAATACGTACTTTTAAACCAACCGAAATCCGGACCCAAAGTAGCTTTTCCGGCTCCGAATTCCCAGATCATAGTGACCACAAGACGGTTTCTTATTTCGCCAAAAGAGCCCACGATCGTTACGCTGCCGAGCAAGCCAGGAGTAACATAAGCGTGCCTATAAAGTTCTACATGGGCTATCCGATTCATTCACTGGCAGAGAATATTACGTCTGACGAACTGGCGGCTAAAGAAGCTGCCTTCCTGGCATATTCAAAGTTCGATGGTGGTGTCTGTAGCTCTGTCCAGGATTGTAATAGGACACCGACCTACGGATCCTACCTGTCACGCCAGTACGAGAGCCCATATTAGTTAACGATGCTATGCTGTAGGTATGAGAAATCTTAAAAAGTATCTTCGCAAAATCGTTGTCGCCCTAATTGGTATACCGCTTATAATTCTGGGCATTATCCTAATTCCACTACCAGGACCAGGACTACTGGTAAGCTTTGCCGGCTTATTCGTTTTGTCTTTGGAATTCGAGTGGGCGAAACCCTACATGGAACGTATAAAAAAACAGCTCGATAAAGTCGTCCAAAAGTCTAAAGGCAAAACTAATAAAACCGATCAAAAATAACGGGTCTAGCGGTCTGTAAAAATATTCGTTGTAGACCGCTAATGCCAAGGGCATGATAAGTGAGTAATGAAACCGTTTCTAATACTACAACTTCGACCTGAAGATATTGTCGCTGATGATGAATTGTCGGCCATGTCGCGCTACGGAGGCCTAAAGGCTTCGCGAATTCACCGAATTCGCTTAGAAAAAGGTGAGCTAAAGACCGTAAATTTAGATGACTACTCCGGGATTATTATCGGCGGCGGCCCCTACAATGTCAGCGATAACAATAAAAGCCACGAACAGCAGGAGTTTGAAGCGAACTTATTTAAGTTGCTCGATGACGTGGTTACTAGGGACATGCCTTTTTTTGGAGCTTGCTATGGGCTTGGCATCTTGGCCCGTTATCTTGGAGGAACAGTATCACGAGAGCGTTACGCGGAGCCGATCAGAGGCGTCACTGTATATTTAACCGAAGACGCGAAAACAGATAATTTATTGACTGGATTACCCGGCAATTTTCGAGCCTTTGTGGGTCACAAAGAAGCTTGTCAGGATTTGCCGGCAGGCGCGACATTGCTTGGTAGTTCAGAAGACTGTCTGGTACAAATGATAAGAATCAAGAACAACATCTATGCCACCCAGTTTCATCCCGAGCTTGACGCGCGAGGACTGGAAGTTAGAATTAACGCCTATAAATACGCCGGGTATTTTCCTCCTGAAGCAGCGGAATCTTTAATTGCCGAGACCAGGCAAGAAACAATTACGGTACCATCAACCATTTTACGCGGATTCGTAGAACGCTATAGCCAGCCGCTAGTTAATATCCCGATGGCGAAAGCCCAGCCAGGAAACGAAGCAAGCTAAAACGGTGACCCCTACTAAATATACGTTTAGACCTAAGCTGGGGTGACCCTCTAAAGTTTGAGTCGGCGTGTAGTAGTGGTAGGGGAGTAGCTTGGCAGGTGTTTCGATGTAGTGACTTAGGCCACTCAGCGAAGCCAGCAAGTAGCCACCAAAGGCTATAGCCACGGCAATGGCCGTACTGGTTCTACGCGTAGCGTTGCTAAAAGCGGTTAGGCTAAAAGCGATGGCTCCAAAACTAATCGAGAACAAAGTAGCGTATAAACTAGCCATGAGCAGATAGGTAGTTGATATCTGAAGATCGACTACTCTGGCCAGCAGAATGGTAGCCATGGCAGAAACCACCCCAACAAATATAACCTGGACTAAACCGCTTATAGCTTTGGCGGCCAAAAGCTTTCCGCGGCTAATTGGCCTGGCTAATAGCAGTTCAAGCGTGTGATTTTGCTCGTCACGCGCTAAAAGAGAACTACCTAAGCCAACGCTCATAATTATTAATATCAATGGTAGGGTAATGTAATAGAGTTGTGAATGAAGGTATCCAACAGGTGAGGTAATGTTTACTTCGCTGCCGCCGGTCTTTAAATCTTTGATTGTGGCTGGTAACTGGTTTAAAACTTTATTTAGCTGATCTGCCTGGTTGTGTATCGAAGGATAAATAAGTAACAGCATGGCAATAATGCCTACCGTGCTAACAGTCCACCAGAATAGAGACGTTTTGCGTTGCTTTAACTCCCAAAGAATTACAGGCTTCATACATTATCCTCGTAGAATTCCAAAAACTCATCTTCTAAATCCAAGGCCTGAGTACTAAGCTCCTGAATGTCGAAATGACTAAGGGCTTTAAGGCTGGCGGCAATCGATTCGGACGGTTTAAAGACCGCGCTATGGCTGTCTGTTCGCGACACGAACTTAAGTCCTGGCGCTGTTTTACTCTTATCCAGATCAGTCGGTTTGGCAAATGTAACTTTAAAAACTATCGTGCCCAAGGAAGTGTCTTCGCTAATTGATTGCTCGTGGATTAATTTGCCGTGTTTGATTATTCCGATCCGGTCGCAAACACGCTCGGCTTCGGCCATGTTATGACTGCTCATAAGAACAGCCGCGCCCATTTTTTTGCTCTCCAGAACCGTTTCATAAAAAGCTTCCTGCATCAGCGGGTCCAGACCACTGGTCGGTTCGTCCAGTATTAGCACGTCTGGCTGGTGCATAAAGGCCTGAATAATACCGATTTTCTGACGATTACCCTTGGACAGGCTGCCGATTGGTTTATCCAGATCAGCTTTAAAACGTTTTTCAAGAGTAGCACGGTAGCTTTTGGCAGCCTGAAGTCTACTAAGATAATCAAGAAGTTCTCGACCAGTTGGTTTTGGGTATAGAGATATATCACCGGCAAGGTAGCCAACCTGTTTCTTAACCGATAAGCTGTCATTGACGGTATCCAGACCCATAATCTGAGCTGAACCGCTACTAGGCTGTAAAAAATTTAGTAACAATCTTATGGTTGTTGATTTGCCAGCGCCATTGGCGCCCAGAAAGCCATAAATTTCACCTTGCTGAATTCGTATCGAAAGCTCATCAAGCGCGGCTACTTTTTCTTTGCCATAGTACTTGGTAAGTCGGTCAATATTTATGCTTGGAGTCATCTACCCGCAATTATACGCTTTTATGCCCGATGATCCACTAAAGCTTTAGCTACTTGATGTTCTCGCGATTTTTCTTGTAGAAACTAGTCCCCGCTAGTGGCAGTATAGCGGCGATTTTAGCGCCTTCGGCTAGCTTAAAGGCGGCACCAATAAGTCTGCCCTGTAAGCGGTCGGCAGCCGTAACACCGGGAAAATTATCGGCGAACGCTATACCTCTCTTTTCCTCGGCTTTTTCCTGAGCTGAGTACCCATAACGTTGTTTTAAAGCTGTGCTGCCTAGCCAGTAGGCACCGGCTAGTAGAGCCGCGTCTTGCCACTCGCCTGAAGCTAACTTTTCCAGGCCCACGGCAACAACTGCCAACTCAACCGCGGCTCCGGCGGCAAAAACCACGCATTCGTCGGCGGGCGGTAAACTAAATTCAGGATATAGTAGTTCAGTCATGTTTAGTGAGCTCCTTCTTCATAGCAAATATAACATAAATCTGCCATAGTCATAAAACCACCTACTTAGATCGTGTTCTTGTACCACCTCTAAGCATATTCTGATCTGGGCATTGCGGTTTCATAACGCCCCATCCTTGAACTTTTTTTTAAGCTCCTTATTACGACCGCTCCATCGTGTCCACCTTCGCCAGTATCTTTAATCTCGACCCGATAACTTACTGCTTTTCGACCTTGGCTATTCTTGACCGCCTGGCTGAACCCAGCTGGAGCTTTACCATCGGCATTCCAAGGAGTGGCGTTAACTGTGGCGTAGTTACGAAAAACCCGGTCGTCTTTACAGTCTGCTGTTATAGGAGTGTAAAATGTCCCACTTCTGCATCCCTGTATGCCGGTAGCCAAAAAGTCACAGTTAAACTTTCTGAGATAGGTACGTTTTTGCTCGACTAGTTTTGGATAAAAGGCCGCGCAAGTCGCTAGTTGTGCCGGATCTGATACGCTAGGAGCTGGCAATACGCCTTGTCGTACGAAAAAACATTTCTTAACGCCATCAGTCACAATAGCACTATAGGACCAACCTTTTTCCAGATGACCGTCACCGACCGTCTCGGCCGTAGCGCCTTCTGCTCCACAGCCAGAGCCGGCATAAATGTCTTTAGGAGCGATTCTAAAAGTCGTGCAATCTTTTCTGGGTTTACGCTTCTCTGACTTGTGGTCAGTTTGTTGACCGTGCTGTTGATCGCTAGCCTCAGCAGGCTGAGAAGGCACGGCATAGCCGCTCAGAGCCATAAGACCCACGGTACCTAATAAGGCCAAACCTGGAAGTCTATCCATCGTTTTGGCCGTGAGTTGTTCGATTAGGTGCA
>CAZQPT010000012.1:0-1504 GCA_964595295.1 uncultured Candidatus Saccharibacteria bacterium
AGAGCTTTCCAGAGATCATCGGCCACCGTATTCCCATATTTGTGTTTTTCGAAATAAGCCTTAAGCCCAGCCCGAAAAGCGTCTTGGCCAATGTAATGCATCAGCATGTGTAGTAAAGTGCCGCCCTTGGCGTAAACGATTGAGGGGTCAAATAAAGTGCTGATTTCGTCGGGATGATTAACCCCGGTATGGACCGACTGAACATCCGCCAAGCTATCCCGTCTACGAGCGCTAACACCTTCGTGGCTAACAAATTGTTCCCAAATCTGCCACTCCGGATACAAGGCGTCAACAGCCAAATATTCCATCATGTTGGCAAAACTTTCGTTGAGCCATAAGTCGTCCCACCACTTCATGGTTACCAGATCACCGAACCATTGATGGCTAATCTCGTGGGCTACCACCAGGGCTACCAATTGTTTGGTTTCTATACTGCTGGTGTCTTCGTTTACTAGTAGGCATTGCTCGCGAAAGGTCATCAGACCCCAGTTTTCCATGGCGCCAACCGCGAAGTCGGGCAGGGCGACCATATCGAGCTTTGGTAGCGGGTAAGCTATCCCAAAATAGTCTTCAAAAAATTCTAAAATGCCAACACCAGCCTGAACGCTGTAGCCGAGTAGATTGGTATTATCTGGCGTGGCATAGGACCGGACCATCGTACCGTTCTTAGTTTTAGACTCCTCGTAGCCCATCTCTCCAGTTACGAAAGCTAGTAAGTATACTGACATCACCGGAGTAGTTTCAAAAGTGGTGATCTGAATGCCGTTTGTTGATTTCTGCTCTTTGATTGGCGTATTACCAAGCGTCGTCTCGCCTTCTGGCGTAATAACTGTCAGATCAAAAGTCGCCTTGGCTTCCGGTTCGTCAACGCAGGGAAAGGCTTCGCGGGCGTGATGGCTTTCGAACTGCGTGGCAATTAATTTTTTTTGATGGCCATCGTGTTCGAACAAACACGGATAGATACCATTCATTGGCCGGGTTATTTCACCGGTAAACTCCATGGCTATAGTGTATTCGCCTGGGAAAAACTGGGCTTCGGAGTGCAGGCGGACTTCATCAAGGCTGTTTTGGTTATTAATTCGGCCAATCTCAAAAATCTGATCACCTTTTTTATCGTGACGAGTCACCTTGGCTGATGTAATCTTGAGTCCTTTTTGATGGAATGTTAGGCGTTGGGTCGGCCGGCCAACTTTTTTGCCCTCAATAAGCACCGTGCCGTTAAAGGTCATGGCCTCACGGTCGATATTGATGGCCAGGCCATATTTGGCTGGCTCGAATTGCTGGTAGAGTCGGGTAACGGATTTAGTCATGCTTCCAGTGTAACTCACCAGATCATATCTTGACAAATATGCATAGAGTATGATATAATTATAAGATATATACAAATGGTGCTAGGTGGTGTATACTAGAGCTTAAGTCCGGCCGAAGTGGTCGGCTTTTTTCGTATCACAGGCCAAATATTTTGATCTTTACAATTTAGATAGATAACTTAAGAAAGGAATCC
>CAZQPT010000012.1:1604-4672 GCA_964595295.1 uncultured Candidatus Saccharibacteria bacterium
GACGCCCAGGTCATGAAAAAGAACGCCGCCAAAGGCGATATTATCGAAATTCACGAAGAAGCCAAAACCTTTGGCCGTGTCGCCGCCCAGACTGCCAAACAGGTTGTTTTGCAGCGTCTCCGTGAGGCCGAACGCGAAATCGTTATGGCTGAGTACGAGGATAAAATTGGTACTGTTATTAACGCCACCGTCGCCCGCGCCGAAGGCAATATCGTTAGAATTGACCTCGGTCATGCTCAAGGTATCATGCCTCGCAGCGAACAAATTCAGGGCGAGCGTTACTACCCGGGACAGCGCCTCAAAGTCTTCTTAAAAGACGTCGAGCGTGGTTTCCGTGGCCCTCAACTAATTGTTTCCCGTGGCAACGCGCAATTTATCGAATGGTTGTTCCGGGCCGAAGTTCCAGAAATGGAAAGCGGCGCCGTAGAAATCAAAGCCATCGCCCGTGAAGCTGGCGTTCGCAGCAAAATCGCTGTCGCTAGCAACGTCCCAGGCGTAGATCCTGTTGGCACCTTCGTTGGTGGCCACGGTACTCGAGTTAACGCCGTTATGGGTGAAGTCGGCGAACAGGAAAAGATCGATATCATCGTTTGGAGCGACAACATCGTTGACTACATCACTAACGCTCTGAGCCCGACTAAAGTCGCTAAGGTCGTGATCGACGAAGCCGCCCGCAAAGCCCGAGTCATCGTTCCCGAAGACCAGCTCAGCATCGCGATCGGTAAAAGCGGCCAAAACGTCCGTCTAGCCAGCAAGCTGGCAGGTTACGAACTTGATATTGAAGCTGAACGTGCCGATGGCTTAGTGCCAGATGACGCTCCAGAGAAGCCAGCCGCGGCAGCTCCACAAGAAGGACATGTCGAAACAACCGAACTTCCAAAACAGCCTAAATTAAAGAAGAAAAGCGACCTAGAGAATAGCCTGCTTGCCAGTATCGAAGAACACGGCGAATAAAACTTTTCTAGCCTAATCTCGAGCGCGTCCGATGGTAAGTTTTTCGGTTTGAGCCAACTGTTTTTCGTAGCCAGCTAATCCGCCATAAGCTTCAATAGGTTTTATGGTGCCGTCTTTAATGACGTACACCTGATCCATAGTATCCAGGATCGACATGTCGTGGGTAATGAACAGGCTGGTGCGGTTGGTCATTAGCCCTTCAAGCGCTTTCAGGACCTCTTTAGCCGATCGGTGATCCAGCGCCGATGTCGGCTCATCGAGTAAGAGGATTGGCGCGTCACGTAGCAGCGAGCGTGCAATCGAGATACGCTGTTTTTGACCGCCCGATAAATGTACCGTGGCATCGCCGACCATCGTTTCGAACATGTTTGGCAGTTTAATAATGAACTCCATGGCGTTGGCGGCATCCGCGGCCGCCGTAATCTGTTGAATCGTTGGCCTCGTGTTAATCGGGGCTCCAAAGGCTATGTTTTCTTCTATTGTCTTAGTTAACAAATCTGATTCCTGGGAAACGACGCTAAAATACTGCTGCACGTCTTTTAGATTAAAATTCTCAATCGGCTTACCGCTTAAATAAATCTCGCCGCTTTGATGCGGAATAAATCCCAAAATAACGTCGAACAAAGTCGACTTACCGCTGCCGCTAGGGCCGATAAAGCCGATTTTTTGATTGGTGAATATATCAAAAGACAAGTCAGACAAAACAGTCTTACCGGCCCGAACGACACTGACGTTTCTAAAAGCGATTAGCGGGGCGTTGGGGTCAGGCATGTGCCGCACCTGATTTGGCGCCACCACGTCATTATTGGTAATTACGTTTTGAGCCAGGCCAATTTTAGGGCTGTCAATTATATCGTAAACTTTGGACAGGTGTATTTTAAGAGTTTTTACCTGGTTCATCTTGCCGGCAATAGAGTGCAAGGGCGTGGTCAGATAACTTACGTAGCTAAAGAATATAACTAACTCGCCAATTGTCAGTTGACCATGCAATATCAAAATTCCACCTGCCAGCAGTAACACCGTGGATTGCAGCAGAGAGCTGGTAGAGTTAATAAAATTAAAGAAGAATCCGGTCTTTTTTTGCTTTATTCCGGTTCTGTAATTTTCGCTGAGCAGGTTAATCAATTCGCCGGATTGGGTGGCTACGCGATTAAAAACTCGTATTAAACGGCTTTGATTTATCGATTCCTCGGTAAACGTAAAAAGTTTAGACGCGGTTTCGCGTAGCTCCCGGGCTTGCTTTTCTATAATAGGATTAAAATATTTTATGGAAAGCATAATGATTGGTATGGGCAACAGCGCTATCAATCCAAGTTTAAGGTTTATCAGTAGCAAAATTATAACCGCGCCGCTTAGACGTATTATTGACTCGAATAAAGTCAAACTTACTTCTATAATAAATTCGGCGGCGGCCTTTGTCTCGGTGGTTTGACGATAAATATAGTCCCCAGCGGTGTGTTCGCTAAAGGTGTCGGGCGGCAGATCAATAATATTTTCGAATAAGTCTTTTTGGACGCTCTTATCTATATTAAAATTCAGCCAGGCGCTAAGGCGCATCTGGACATAGCCCGAAATACTGTTCGAGATAAAAAGCGCAGCCGAGATAGCCGTTACTATAAATAACAATATTGTCTGATGGGTATAGCCGGCCAGTGGACCTGGTGCCTTAACGTTACCGACCACTGAGTCAATGAAGATCTTTGTTGGCCATGGTTGCATCAAGGCGATTCCAATGTCTATTAAGGAAAAAGCTGCTAAGAGCGCCAGAGCCCACCAATACTGCTTGCCCATGGCTATAAGATGGTCACTTATATTTGACGGCAAGCCTGGTATTGTTTTTTTATTTTTTTGAGTGCTATAATGCATATGCTCAATACTAACATTAAATATATAAGGAGAATAACTATGTCACATGGACCAGGTCACGACGGATTAGGCTCAATGGGCCAGCCAGCAGGTAGCGACGACGCGGCAGCAGACGATCACCGTCACGCCGGTGAAGTCGAAGCGCCAGAAACCGAAGGTGAAATGCACCGACACGGTGGCGGTGGTGGTGGCACCCCAGGCGCGGACGATGCTCCTGAAAACGAGACCGAAACACACGCGGAATAGGC
>CAZQPT010000012.1:4772-18423 GCA_964595295.1 uncultured Candidatus Saccharibacteria bacterium
CCCCAGGCGCGGACGATGCTCCTGAAAACGAGACCGAAACACACGCGGAATAGGCAACTATCCAAATGATTCAACCGGACCTCCGAAAGGGGGTCCGGTTTTATTTACTTCTGCAGGACGAGCAAATCTTTAATAGTTTAATGTTTTAGGTACAAACTTTTGGCGAGTATAGTACAGTATCTATAATGCTTATTATGGATACAAAAGTTGTCAGCATATCACTACCTGTCGGGCTTGTAAAAAAGATAGACGAAGCCGCCAAAGACAATTTTGAAACACGGAGTAGCTTCATAAGGATGTCGTTGGTTATGAGATTTAGAGAGCAGAGCTTAATAGATGTTAGCGGACTCACTATTGCCGAAAGACGGCGATTGCTTTTTTAATTAAACCTTACAAGTACCACCGAAGATAACTTCTTAAACTAGCACTCTTGACCTACGAGTGCCAAGTGCTACAATATAAGTAGCGAATATTTAAGATCTCGCTAGAAGGGTGAACGAAACAATGATGCCAAACTCTCCCGATTTTCAAGAATTTCTTAATCACTTAACCAATAATGCCTTACAAAGCCTAAAACACGCCGACGCTATCGCGCGTAGTTTTGGGAGTGCCTATGTTGGTACCGAACACTTATTGCTAGGAGTGCTGGCCCAAGATGGCAGTATGGGATCCAAGATTCTCGAAGGCGCGGGCATTACGCTTGATCGTGCCCGTTTAGCTTTAAACATGACTCCGCAAACTCTTGTCATTAACGTTGGAGCGAAAGGCTTGAGCGAAACCGCCAAGCTGACACTAAAGATGGCCTACGACGTGGCGCTCGACTACTCCCAGGAATATTGTGGAACCGAGCATATTATTTACAGTATTCTTAGCCAAAAAAATGCCCGGGCGACAATATTACTTCGCGACATGAGTGTCGACATCGATAGTATGACCAGCGAGCTCGAGCAATTCCTTAACCGCCAGCAATACGAAGAGGGCGAAGTTGGCTCTGGCGCTGGACGTAAAAATGGCAAAAAAGCCAAAAAAACAGCCCTGGATTTCTTTGGTACCGATATGACGGCCCAGGCCCGCGAAGGCAAGCTCGATCCGGTGGTCGGCCGCGAAAATCAGATCCGAAGGGTTATAACTATTCTTAACCGTCGCACCAAGAACAATCCGGTTTTAATCGGCGAACCTGGCGTTGGCAAGACAGCCATCGCCGAAGGTTTAGCCCAACGAATCGTAGCCGAAGACGTTCCGGATAGCTTAATAGATAAGCGCATAATCATGCTCGACTTGGCCGGGATGATCGCCGGTACCAAATACCGCGGCGAATTCGAAGAACGACTCAAAAAAGTCATGGCCGAATTAGAAAAAGATAATCACGCCATCGTTTTTATTGATGAGCTTCACCTAATAGTCGGAGCCGGCGCGGCCGAAGGCGCCATGGACGCCGGCAACATCTTAAAACCGGCACTGGCCCGCGGCAAAATTCAAGTAATTGGCGCCACCACTACCGCTGAATACACCAAGTACATAGAAAAAGACGCCGCTCTGGAGCGCCGTTTCCAACCAATCCAGGTGCCCGAAACTACGCCTGCCGAAACCCTAGCAATTTTAAAGGGGCTGCGCAAGCACTACGAAAACTTCCACGGCGTAAAAATGAGCGACGAAGTCCTAGAGGACGCCGTAGCCCTGTCAAAGCGCTATATCAACGATCGCTATATGCCCGATAAGGCAATCGACTTAATAGACGAAACAGCCGCTCACTTACGGGTCGAAAAGGGCAAGACCAGTCCCGAGGTGCGCAAACTTAAAAAAGAAAAGAAGCTTACCGAGACCAGGATTGACGATGCCGTAGACACCGAAGATTACGAAAAAGCCGCCAAGCTAAAAACGCATGTCGCCAAAATAGACGAGCAACTGGCTGGCTTACACTCTAATGACAAACAAGTAAAGCAATTGATAGTTACCAGCGAAGACTTAGCCGACGTGGTCGCCCGCATGACGGGTGTCCCGGTTAATAAGGTAATCCGGAGCGAAGCCAAATACCTGTTAGGGCTAGAAAAAACTCTAGGCAAGCACATTATCGGCCAGCACGAGGCCGTGCAGGCCGTGTCGCGAGCGATTCGCCGAAACCGTAGTGGTATTGGGACAGAGAAGCGCCCGATTGGTTCGTTTATATTCCTGGGGCCAACCGGCGTCGGTAAAACCGAGCTAGCCCGGGTTTTGGCGCGGGAGTTCTTTGGCAGCGAAAATTCGCTGGTTAAGATCGATATGTCCGAGTTTGGAGAGCACCACAATGTCTCACGTCTGGTCGGCGCGCCGGCCGGTTATGTTGGTTACGACGAGGGCGGTCAATTAACGGATAAAATCCGTCGTCAGCCCTACAGCTTAGTACTGTTCGACGAGATTGAAAAAGCTCATCCGGACGTCTTTAATATGATGCTTCAGATGCTCGAAGACGGCTACCTAACGGATGCCAAAGGTCGAAAGATTGACTTTACCAACACGATTGTCATAATGACCAGCAACGTCGGCGCCGATAAACTTCAAAAAGAAGCTAATTTTGGCTTCCATGCCACCAAGGCCAGTGACCTAAAGGATCTGGACGCCTTGCACGAAGCCAATAAAGCAAGGGTAGAAGATGAGCTTAAAAAGCTGATGCGTCCCGAATTGCTCAACCGAATAGATAAAACCATCGTTTTCCGGGCTCTAACCCAAAAAGACATCTATAAAATCATCGATTTACAGATTGACGAACTTAAGACGCGACTGCAAACCAAAGGCCTAAGTCTTCAGCTCAACGCCCCAGCTAAGCAGTACTTGCTAGATAACGGCTATGACGCCAAAAACGGCGTCCGACCACTGAGGCGCCTGATCCAGGATACTATCGAAGATCATCTGGCCACCGATTTACTTGACGACAAGTACGCCAAGGGTGATATCATTCAGGTAGCAGCCAAAAACGGCTCGCTTGCCTATGCGACCACCAACGAATAAACAATCCGGAAAAGCTGCCGCTCAGTCACTTGTCATAGTGCTAGTGTTTATTGTGGCTCTGGCGGCAATTTTGTACAATCGGCAGTCAATAAACGACTACTGGCAACTCAAAAACTATAGTCCACCAGCCGAAATAGCCGCCATAGCTACCCAAGATACGCTTACCGATTACGGACGTAAGATTTTGTACGTTAATCATCCCCAGATCTATCAAAAATCTGATTTTGGAAAGTTTTGCCCCGATGATTCCACTAAGGAGCAAACCATTGTCCTGGGCTGTTACCACGGCAACCAGGCAGGGGTGTTTTTACTTAACGTTACCGACTCTCGGCTTAACGGAGTTAAACAGGTTACTACCGCCCATGAAATGCTTCATGCCGCCTATGACCGCTTGAGCAGCAAAGAAAGACAAGACATCGACGCCCAACTAATGGCCTACTACAAGGATGGTCTTAAAGATCAGCGGCTAATCGGCACGATTGACGCCTACAAAAAATCCGAGCCTAATGACGTCGTTAACGAGATGCATTCTATATTTGGTACAGAGGTAGCTAGCTTGCCATCAGGTTTGGAACAGTACTATGCCAAATATTTCGTGAATCGGGCTCAGGTAGCCGCGCTGAGTGCCGGCTATCAGGCTGAATTTACTTCACGACAGGCAAAAGTAGCCGCCGCCGACGCCCAGCTGAACAGCCTCAAGACCCAAATTGACGCTTCAAAAACCGATTTAAATTCCAAACAGGCGGAAATAACCAGCAAACAAGAGGCCTTGTTGGCTCTACGAAACAGTGGTGATATCAACGGTTATAATAATGGCGTGCCAGCCTACAACGCCTTGGTGTCGGACTATAATAACCAGGTTCAGTCGGTTAAAGGCCTAGTAGCGAGATATAACCAGTTGGTCGAAGATCGCAACGCCATAGCTCTGGAAGAAGATCAGTTGATCAAGAGCCTAAGCGCCCAAGTTTCGCCAATTAATAATTAGTTAATAACATGGTGGTACACTTAAAGTCAGTTAATCAGAGTATTAGGGAGCAATTTTGGCAAAGAAACAGGCATCGAGGTTCGTTTGTAGTAATTGCGGAGCTTTCAGCGCTAGCTGGAGCGGTAAGTGCCCACAGTGCGGCGAATGGAACACGCTTCAGGAGCAACTTAGCGTGGCTACCATCGCTGGTAGCGTTGCCAGCGGTCATCTCTTAACAACTCAATCTGTCAGCAAGTCCGTGGCCGTCGATCAGACAAGGCTTAAAACAGGTATGGCAGAAGTCGACGACGTCTTCGGGGGTGGCATTGTAGCCGGCAGCGTAAATCTTATTGCCGGCCAGCCGGGTATTGGTAAAAGTACGTTACTGTTACAACTAGCCTATGCCATCGCGTCCCGCGTGCCAGTCCTGTACGTTAGCGGGGAGGAATCTGCTCATCAGATCGGACTGCGAGCCGAACGATTAGGTGCTCAGAAACCCGAATTACAGATAGCCACCAGTAATTCGGCCGATGATATTGCCGCTACTATCGCCAGCGGCGATTACAAACTGGTTATTATAGACTCGATTCAGACCATTGGTTGTAGCGCGATCACTTCGGCAGCTGGTAGCGTGTCGCAGATCACGAACAGCACTCAACTGGTTACGTTGGCAGCTAAACAAAGTAATACAGCTATCGTGCTGGTGGGTCACGTCACCAAAGAAGGCTCGATTGCCGGACCAAAAGTGTTGGAGCACGTGGTTGACGTCGTGTTGCAGCTAGAAGGTGACCGCTACGGTGGTTTTAAGCTCCTGAGGGCAATCAAAAACCGTTTTGGCTCCACCAACGAAGCCGGAATCTTCGAGATGGTTGAACAGGGCCTCAAGCCGGTCGACAATCCATCAGCGGCTTTACTTGCCGAACGCCAAATTAGCGACGGTTCTGTAGTCCTGGCCACCCTGGAGGGCACGCGGCCTTTGCTTGTAGAGGTTCAAGCTTTGGTTAACAAAACTAGCTACGGGTATCCCAAACGGGCAGCTAGCGGCTTTGACCTCAACCGGCTCAATCTGTTGGTGGCCATGCTGGAACGCCGCACCAAGCTCAAGCTGGGCGAGTATGATATTTATATAAACATCGTTGGTGGTATGCAAATCCGGGAGCCAGCCGCCGATCTGGCGATTTGTCTGGCAATCGGCTCTGCCGCTAAAGGCCTGCAACTCAAAAAGAATTCGGTTGTTTTTGGCGAAGTCGGCCTAAGCGGCGAAGTTCGCCACGTTCCGCACGCCGATCGTCGTTTAGCCGAAGCTAAGAAGCTAGGTTTCGATGGCGCCATTGGCCCCCAGCAAAAGACCAGTAAGAAACTAACCGGTCTTAACCCTGTTAAAGATGTCCGTGGTGCCTTGAACCAATTCCTAGAAAAAGACTAGATCTTATTGCACGTTTGTAGTTAAAGTGGTGCCGTCAGCGTCTTTTAGATAGATTGAAGTGTTGTGTGGTGCCAGTCCTTGCACGGGCCTACAGGCAGTCGGATCAGGCACATTTGAGCAAAGCGGCAGATTATTGTTAGACCGGAAGACGCTGAATGGACCTTTGCCACCAGCCCAATTCATATTAATGAACCCGCCCCCGATGTTTGCCGTGAACCCCACCAGTGTTGGGGTTGCTACTGGTATGGAAAAATTTAGCGTTGTACTCTGGCTTCCTGAATACAGAACACTGTCCGTAACGCTCGCTACCAGGGATTCGCTACCAGTGCCCGTCGGGGTGTAGGTAAATGACACGCTACTAGGTGAATCCGTTACGCCTTCGCTATGAATTGTTTGACCACCTAGCGTGAAGGTGACTGTGCCGGGGAATTCCGGTCGGTCGGAGTCAGATAACGGGTGGGTACCTTGGGTTATGGTAGCCGTGATCGTACAGCTGGTGTCACAGCTGTCCGGCGCGGTTAGAGTGATCGTCGGCGGACTGTCACTACAGTTGTGGACGTCATCGGTGGCGTTGGCAGTTTTTGTGCTGCTACTGCTTCCACTACCGATGTTGGCGCGGCCTCCATTAAACTGGTCAATGTTCCATGAAGCGACGTTGGCGTTGCTGGTAAACTGTCTGGCCGCGGCCGGCGTACAGCTGGTGGCGACCTTGTTAGACACGCGGTCCAGGGTTTGGGAAGTGTTTTTGGCCGTAGAGCCACCGCCAATATAGTGGCCAGGGAATAGATCGTTTGTCGGGCTCGGTTCAATACTGCCGAGTGCCACGTGGCTCCTAACAACGAACGCTGGGGCAGTTTTAATTGTTGTTGGCTGTACCCAGTTATCGGGTTTTAGGTCTTTGTGGGCGTATTCCATCCAGCCTCGTGTAAGAGGCTCTGTAAGCGTCTCCATTGAGGTTCGAAGCGTAACGTTACGAGTATGATTGCCAACCCAGCTGACAGTGGCGTATTTTTTGGACCAGCTTGTCATTAAGCCATCGTAGCCGTCGTTGGTCGTACCAGTTTTGACTGCCAAGTTCCAGCCATTATAGCGCTGGAATTTGAAGGCCGGAGGCAAGTAGCTGGCTTTAGGATCAGAAGCCATGTCGTTAACGATGTAGGCCGTGTCGGCTTTGATGACCTGCTTAGGTTTTGGCTGTTTCCAGTCAAAGATCGATTTGTTGCCGGAATCAGTTATTTTAAGAATGTACGTACGAGGAATAGCTTGACCAAGCCGGCCAAGCGTAGCCAGACCGTTAACGTGGTCGTCCAGGTGCAGGAAAGCACCATCGCCAATCGCGGAAGCACCAAAACATTGAGACGTCTTAGTAAGGCCAACATCGCCAGGTTCGTAACAGTTGTAGGATTTGCGGTTCTTTGATTTGTCGAAGGTGTTATCCATCATCGCGGAAGCCGTGTTGATGGTTTTATTGATCGAGTTAACTTTACCCGGACTTTTATCGTTAGGAACAGCCGAGAACATGGCTTTCATAGCAGGCACGTTGCGCGAGCCACCCAAAGCATACCTTAATGTTATAGGTCCCGGGAACTTGAAGTCGTAGTCATACAGATTTGCCGTGGTACCTTCCGGACAAGGCTTTTTGAGAGATGGCGGGAATGAACACGTGCCAGCATAGCCAGGCAGTACGCCTTTAGTATCGTAAAGCACTGACCCGGCCCCGACATTGTTATTGTTGTCTATCAAGGCAGCGTAATCGTAGGGTTTAAAACTAGAACCTGGCGGCAATAATATACCGGCGGCGAAGTTATCCTGGCCATGGTCGGGATTAGTAAAATCGGTACCGCCTACCAATGATACTATCTGACCAGTCGCGACTTCTTCGTTAACCATGGCTTCTTCGTCGGCCCCATAGCGGGTAACGTTCCTAAGATTTGAGGCGACTAACTGCTCGGCTTTGTTCTGAAGATCCAAATTAAGCGTGGTCGTTACCCTCCAGCCACCCCGTTCGACAGTCGTGGCGCCATAAGTCTGCTGAAGCTCCTGCTTGGCGGCTAAAACGAAGTACGGAGCCTTAATGCCCTGGTATTTAGGTGCCTGAGGCTTTATCTGGGCCAGGACGTCAACTTTTTTAGCGGCCTCAGCTTGGGCGCGGGTTATATAGCCCTGATTAACCATCTGGTCAAGAATATAGTGCTGTCGGCTTAACAGAGCGACAGAGTTAAAAGTGTCCCCCGTAACGGCCGGATTGTACTTACTTGACGCGTACGGCGAATAGTAGCTCGGTGACTGAGGAATAGCTGCCAGCATAGTCGCTTGCTCAAGCGTAAGATCTTTAGCGCTTGTTTGGAAATAGTCCCTAGAGGCGCTCTCCACGCCGTATTCCACGCCGCCGTAAGGTGCCATATTTAGGTAGCCAGTTAAGACCGCGTCTTTGGAATACTCACGTTCCAACTCCGTAGCCAAGATTAACTCCTTAACTTTTCGGGTGACTGTGCGGTTGTCGGTCCAGTTCTCGTTAAGTTTGACCAGCTGCTGAGTAATAGTCGAACCACCCTGTACTGGTCCGCCACCAGTGACATCGTTAAAGGCAGCTCTCATGATACCTCGAGTATCAAAAGCGCCATGCTTGTAGAAATCTTTATCTTCGATGGCAACGGTTGCCTGGCGCATATACTTAGACATTTGCTTGTCTTCGACAGGTATGCGCTTAACGGCTTCGTAATCCTGCCACAGTACGGTTTGACCAGTTCGATCGTAATAAGTTACGCTACCGCCACGCTTGTTGCCGGAAATATCTTTAATGTTAGGCAGATCCTTACGGAAAAAGGCGAATAAACCGATAGTCAGGAAAAATACGGCAATAATTGAGATACCGGTAATTTTGAGGGCCATAATACCGCCCTGTCTACTAAACCAATAGGCTGCCACCCGTTTAGGATGCAGTCTATATAGAACTCGCTTAACGCGATCTTTGGGTAGAGTGCTGAGATAGGTGGCTCGTTCGGCGGCCCTGGAGGCCTTTTTGGCCTTTGTTCGGTCACTGATCGAACGATTTATCTTTAAACTGTTGCCACTTTTAGTGGTGATCGTATTCTTGGACTGGCGTCTTCGGCCTGGTCCTTTAGGTGCGTCCATGTATTTGTATGTCTCCTGTTAAGCCCAAAATACTACGCTTATTATAGCAAACACGCGCCTAAACAACATGCTTACTTACTTAATAAGCCATGAGTTATACTAGAGCCATGACGTTATCCGAAGAACTTACCTGGCGTGGATTCGCTAACCAGACCACCTATAAAGACCTTTCAGTATTAGATGGCCAGCCGATAAGTTTTTACTGGGGCGTGGACCCAAGCGCCGATTCCATGACGATTGGTAACCTGGCGGCCGCCATGATGGTCAAGGCCTTTATCAAGCACGGGCACAAAGCCGTTTTACTGGTTGGCGGCGCCACTGGTTTGATCGGAGATCCGGACGGTAAAAACGATGAACGGGTCCTTAAACCTATTGATGAAATAAGACATAACACCCAAGCCATAGCCGGGCAGTACTCTAAGATTTTTGGCGGTCAGACCTTTACGATCGTCGATAACTACGACTGGTTTAAAGATATGAATTACCTTGATTTTCTGCGAGATGTTGGCAAAAACGTACCGATGCGTCAGATGTTAGCCCGCGACTTCGTGGGCACGCGCCTAGGCGAAGATGGCGCGGGCTTAAGCTACGCTGAATTTAGCTACGTTTTAATTCAGGCCTACGATTTTCTTCACTTATATAAAGAGCACCAAGTCACGCTTCAGGTCTGTGGCTCTGATCAGTGGGGCAATAGTATTGCCGGAGTTGATTTGATTCGTCGAAAAACAGGGGGTGAAGCCCACGTTTACTCCGTGCCGCTAATTATCAACAAAACGACTGGCCAAAAATTTGGTAAAAGCGAAGCCGGTGCCGTCTGGCTTGATCCTACCAAGACCACGCCAACGCAGTTTTATCAGTTTTGGATTAACGCTGATGACGCCGGTGTCGAGGACTACCTAAAAATCTTTACCGAGCTGGACAAGGGAACAGTCGATGGCATCATGGCCGAGCACGCCGAAAACCCAGGATTCCGTATTGCCCAAAAGCGCTTAGCCCTTGAAGTGACTACTATCGTCCATGGTGACGAACAAACGGAGACCGCTATTGCCACGACTAACTTTTTAACCGGTGCTAATTCTGTTGGCGAGATAGACGATGCCGCGCTGCGAGCCCTCCGTAACGAAATTGTCGCTATTCGTTCCAGGGAAAACGGTTCAGTTATCGACGCGCTGGTAGCGGCAAATCTGGCCACCTCAAACACTGAGGCTAGACGACTATTGAGCGGCAATGCCATAGCGATTAACGGAGATAAAACAACCAGTGAGGTGTTCAAGCCAGCCGATTTTAAAAATGGTAAGTTGTTGTTGAGACGGGGTAAAGCATTTAAGGACTCAGCCCTTGTAGAGCTTGGAGAATAATCGCCGGCTGTTATACTAGAAGAACTTATGACACATACGCCTGATCCAGTAACAAAAACTACCAAGCAGTCAAATAAAACCAAGAAGAAGGCCGATCAATATAACGATCCGACCCACAACTACCTCCGTTACTGGGACGAACGAAAATACGAACACGCCGCCGAAGAAATGGCGATAAAAAAACTACTCCGTGGTAAGCATTTTAAGCAGGCCGTAGACATTGGCGGTGGCTATGGCCGTTTGTGTTTATTCTTAGAAAAGTACGCCGATAAGGTCACTCTGGCCGAGCCCAGCCAGCAACAACTCGATATCGCTAAAGATTTTCTTAAAGAACATCCCGAAATCGATCAAAAACTAATGCAGGCCGACGATCTTAAGTTTGACGACGGCACGGTCGATCTATTAACCATGATCAGGGTAATGCATCATTTACCCGATCCAAGCACAGAATTTAACGAAATATCCCGGGTACTCAGCAAAGATGGCTACGCGATTATAGAAGTTGCTAACTATCTTCATGTTCGCAATCGAATTAAACATCTGGCGCGTGGCGAAAAGATGCCGGTTAAGCCAGTTGATATACGATCCGCCAAAAACAAACGCGAAGAAGAAATAGATTTCGTAAATCACAATCCACACACGGTTATTCGACATCTTGAACACGCTGGACTACATGTAGAGCAAACGCTGTCGGTTTCAAATTTGCGTAGTCCTAGGCTTAAGAAAACTCTTCCTCACGGCGTAATGCTTGGGATAGAGCGCGTTATGCAGAAACCTCTGGCTAGTATGTACTTTGGCCCAAGCATCTTTTTCCTGGTTCGCAAAAGCCGCTAAGACGCTACTAACAGGTATACTGTAGCCATGATAGTTTCCAGTCCGATCACGGAGTTAAAAGGCATAGGTCCGGCCTTGGCTCAAAAATTCGCGTTAGTCGGCGTTAAGACCATAGCCGATTTGATTGACTATTACCCGCGCCGCTACGAAGACTATTCTAATTTAACAAAGATTTCCGACCTTGAACCCGGACCAGTAAGTGTTGAGGCGGTCATTGAGCAAGCTACTGGTCGATATGTAC
The DNA here is from genome assembly GCA_964595295.1 of uncultured Candidatus Saccharibacteria bacterium. GTDB lineage: Bacteria > Patescibacteriota > Saccharimonadia > Saccharimonadales > UBA4665 > RYN-405. The sequence goes on from CAZQPT010000012.1 coordinate 15,716, forward strand.
GTCGCGGAATGCATATAACCGAGGCTATAGCCACCGATGACTCTGGCAGCGTGAGGATGGTTTGGTTTAATCAGCCTTACAGATTAGCCGGGCTTAAAAGCGGCCAGCACTATTACATATCTGGCAACTACGAACTCAAACAGCGGCGTTTTAGCCTGCAGAATCCCAGTATTGAAATGGTTAGCGACTTGCCGGCCAACACGGCTCGTATATTGGCCATATACAAAGAAACAAAAGGACTAACCTCTCGTCAAATAAGGGCGGCAATTATCCAGGTCTTGCCATTACTAAAAGTCGTGCCCGAAAGTCTACCGACAGACCTAGTTAAAAAGCAGAAGTTGATGAGTCGGGCCGACGCCTTAACCACGCTTCATATGCCTGAATCGACAAAACGATTAGAGACAGCCCGCCGCCGCTTAGGTTTCGAAGAAGTTTTCCAGCTCAACATGGCCAGCTTAATGAATAAGCGTGAAAACCAATCAGAATCGGCCCTGACAATACCGTTTAACGAAAAGCTAGCCAAACAGTTCGTAGCCAGCTTACCATTCGACTTAACAGATGCTCAGCGTCGAACGATTTGGCAAATATATCTTGACTTACAAAAATCCGAGCCTATGAATCGTCTGGTAGAAGGTGACGTTGGTTCAGGCAAGACGGTAGTAGCCGCCATGGCCGCCCTAATGGCCCTAGCCCAGGGTTGGCAGGTGGCGTTTATGGCGCCAACTGAGCTGTTAGCTCGCCAGCACGCCGAAACTATATATAATTTGATGAAACCGCTTGGTCGTCAAGAAAGTGTCGGACTGCTTGTAGGCAGCCTCAAACCTAAGCAAAAACAGTTGGCCAGAGACGCCATAGCCGCGGGTGAGATCCAGTTTATGATCGGAACGCAGGCGCTTATTCAAGAGGCTGTGGACATGCGCAAGCTGGCATTAATAGTCATTGACGAGCAGCACCGGTTTGGAGTCGAACAGCGAAAAACCCTGATGGCTAAGGCCGGCCACATGCCTCACGTGCTTAGCCTTACGGCGACGCCGATACCAAGATCGCTGGCCCTGACTCTGTACGGTGAATTAGACGTGTCCATTCTTGGCGACAAGCCTGTCGGCCGGAAGCCCATTAATACCGAAATTGTCTCGCCAAATTCTCGGCCACAGGTCTATAAGCATATCGATAAGGAGCTAGAGAGCGGACGGCAAATGTTCGTGGTCTGCCCGTTAATAACTGATTCGACAATCCTGCGGCTAAACTCCGCCGAAACGGTCTATAAAGATCTAAGCACAAAGGCATTTAAACATCGAAAAGTCGGCTTGCTACACGGCAAGCTCAAATCAGATGAAAAGCAGGCTATCATGGAGCGATTCATGAGCCATGAATTAGACATTCTGGTTTCAACCACAGTCATTGAAGTCGGCGTTGACGTGCCTAACGCCAGTATTATGATGATAGAGAGCTCCGAGCGCTTTGGCTTAGCCCAGTTGCATCAGTTGCGCGGCCGGGTCGGGCGCGGTGACGATCAGGGTTACTGCTACCTAATGTTAAGCGACTCAAAGGCTCCCGGCCGTCGTTTGCGGGCGTTAGAGAGCTCAAATGACGGTTTCCGGCTGGCCGAACTCGACCTGGAATTACGTGGTCCCGGAGCGATTTACGGGTTATCACAACATGGTCAACTTGATTTACGTATCGCTAAGTTAACAGATATAAAGCTAATCGCGTCGGCCCGTCAAGCCGCCCAAGAACTGCTCGATTCAGGCCAAAATTTGCTACAATATAAACAACTCATGACACACGTAACACGGCTGCGGGCCGTAACCAACCTTAATTAACGATGTATTCTGGATCCACGTTTAATAAATATTCTGGACATGTGCTCGGCGCGCACCAAAAAATAGACCGCATGGCCCGCCGACAACTTAACCATCTGGCGCCGACAAAAAAGTTTCCGTCTATCAAAACCATTCTGCACTTCGAAGGTAATAATGGACCGGATGGAGTTAAGCGAAAAAGCCCCGCCAAGGACGAGCCCTGGCACTACATCCAACCTTTCGATTTAAAAGACACTCAGTTAATCAGCATTATCGAAGAACATTACGCTCAGCTTGTTACGGCCTTGCGAGCTAAAGACGATATACGCTCGGCCTTTGAAGCGGCCTGGCTGGCGCATGCCGTGGTCGATGGCTTAACCCCAGCACACCACTATCCCTACGAAGAAAAACTAGTCGAATTGCTTAGCGGTGGCAATATTGGTGATCGTACGACACTAAGCAAAAAATTAATCATGCCGGGACAGACGGTTAGCCATCAAGTTGGTAACAACTGGAAAATGTGGGGGCCAAAGGGCCTGTTCACGACTCACGCCGCCTTTGAAGATGGAGTAGCCGTTCTAATGGCGCCTTTGAACAGAATTGGAGTCGTGCCAACAGCCGACAAAATTGACAGTTTTAAGGCTCAATCCTTGAGGCATTGGTTTCGGGCTCAAGCTCAAAACGTGGCCCACATGGAGCTATACGATACTTTTTATAAAACCGGCTGGACAATTCCGCTGGCCAGACGTGTCCGAAATCAACTGGTGCCGGTTTTGGTGCAGTCCGTCGCTTTAGTTTGGTATGGCGCGTGCCTAGAGGCCGATCAAGCTCCTATAATTAAGAAACAGCCGGCCTGATGCGAGTGATATCCGGTTTTCTGGGCGGTCGCAATTTCGCTAGCCCCAA
>CAZQPT010000013.1:0-17886 GCA_964595295.1 uncultured Candidatus Saccharibacteria bacterium
TCTTCAATTTCCACGCCGCCACGGCGAGCCGCTATAAAGTGCCCGAACTCGTGGACAATGACGAGGCCGACAAATAGAATAAGCCCGATAACTAAAATGAGAATTGCCATTGCTACTAGTATAGCAAACCGTCGTGGTATATAATTAAGCTTAAGCTATAAAAAAGCCAAAACGTGTAAATAAAAACAGAGGTTAACAAGTGAGTAAGCCTGGAGCGCCCACCGTTTTCGTGGGCAATGACTTCGTACTACCGAAGAAAAAACTTCAATCTTTAGCTGAGGTTGTCGAGCCCGCACCAGCGATGGCTATGCCTCAAGTAAGTTTTTTGACATCGATGGACGCCCACACCTTAAGATATCAAGCAGCCCTACCCTTTAAGTCATCGTTCGAGCTTTTACATCGCTACGCTTTAATAACTTTTGCCATACTACTGTTGCTCGTTGGCAGCACGGGAGTTACGGTTGCAGGCAACTATCAAGCGGCTCGGATTATTAGTAGTGCTAAGCCGCTTATATCCGTCAAGGCCAAAGCGCCGAGTATCACTGGCCTTAATTCCACGGTTCCGGTCGACAAAATGGCGGTCATGATTAGTAGCGTCACGGGCCAGTCGGCCACGCTGACAGTTGGCGATCAAACTGAGTCTATCAGCCCGGAAACCATTAAAAGCTGGCTGCTTATATCGACGAACTCCTCAAAAACGGAAAATTATATTCACGTCTCGGCCACGACGATTTCTAAGTCGCTAACCGAGCTAGCCAATAAGCACATCAAAACACCGGTTGATCAGGTGACCTCGACTCATCCTGATGGCGCCTCGATGATTATAGTAGCCGGTAAAAATGGCACCAAGTTAAGTGATCCTGGCACGCTCCAAACCCAGTCTGTCCAAATAGCTAAAACCTTGATGGATAGCAAAGGCCTACAGGCTAGCACACCGCTGGAAACTGTCCCTTTCCAGTCCGTAACTCCAGCCGCTTTTGGAAAATTACTTGAGGTAGATGTTAATACCAAGCAGATGTGGGCCTGGGAAAATGGCGTGATAGCACGTACTTTCCCGATTAGTGCCGGCGCCCCGGAAACCCCAACCCCAATTGGTCAATACAAAATATTCAGCAAGCTACCGGTTCAGGACATGAAAGGCTTTAACCCCAACGGCACTAAATACTTCCAGCCTCACGTCCGCTGGATTAATTACTTCTTGCCTGGCGGCTACGCCGTTCATGGTAACTACTGGCGTCCGTTAAGTTGGTTTGGCAATATAAATAGCTCTCATGGCTGCGTTTCACTGCCCGATACTGACGCCAAGTGGATCTACGATTTCGCGCCGCTTGGAACGACTGTTATTACTCACCACTAAACTCACCAAGCCCGGCTATACTTTCATGATATCGGCTTCTTTAGCCTTAGCTCCAGCTTCGACTTCGGCCTTAACTTTGTTCATGGCGTCATCGATTTGTTTTTCGAGACGCTTGGCGTCATCTTCGCCGATGTCTTTGTCTTTTTTTAGCTTGTTAATAGCATCAAGCGCTTCGTGGCGCACAGCTCTTAAGCGAACCATGCAGTCCTCTTGTTTTTGACCGACTTGCTTGGCAAGATCGCGGCGGCGCTCCTCGGTTAAAGACGGCACGGGCACACGGACTATACGGCCATCATCGCTGGGGTTTAAGCCAAGTGACTGGTTGTCTCTGATAGCGCTAACAATCGCCTGTAAGTTGGCCGCGTCAAACGGCGAAATCTGGATCAGCTGTGCTTCGGGTGCCGTGACTGTAGCTACCTGATTGAGCGGCATTGGGGTCCCATAGGCCTCGACCATGACACCATCGAGCATGCTAGCGCTGGCTCGTCCTGTTCGCAGACTTTTAAGATTGTTTTGGAACTGCTCCGCGGCGGCGGCGAACTTAGTCTGGGCGTCAATAATAATTTTGTTGGGATCCATAGATTTACGTTACATTTCCATTTAGATAATACCTATATTATAGCGCACTACACTTCCTTATCACGGGCCTGATGCTGCTTAAGATAGGCTTTTAGTTTTCGTGTTTGCAAAGTCTTAAGCAATACATCGGGGTCAGTGAGCTCTAAGTCTAAGCCGGTGCGACCAGCAGACCGTAGGTACGACAGCAACGCCGCCCGGATAATATCACTCCGTGAGGTAAAATCTTGTTCGGCGGCGCTATCTACTTGCTTGAGCAGTTTGCGAGAGATAGTTAGATTTACCCTAACCGTGCCATCATCCAGTGGGTTGTGGCCCGTCTTTTGGTCATCGTCTTTTGAGGCACTGTGAATTTGCATGTATAAAGTGTATCAAACTAACACACTTTATACATCACATTACGAAGTGCTCCAAGAACCCGGGCAAAACTCCCCTCCTACCAAGAGCCTAGACGCGTACAAGAACTGGATTCTCTACATCGGCTTGGAAGTAGCTGACGAATTCCGTAGACAGACATTGGGAAACAACTTCGAGCATTTGGTCTCGAGCGTTGATTGCGATTAAAGGTTCTGTCAGCAGCCGCCGATTGTACTCCATGCTGGCAGACGCGCCATTAGCCAGGTCGTAACGCGTACCAAAAATTCAGCGTACTGGCCTTGTCTTTTATGCATTCCGCGCTCTGTTTCTCTGTAGAACCATTACCATTAAATATAAACGCCCGGACGTCTTGGCTACTTGGCAAAGCTTTTAGCTCATCCCACGAGTCTATGTTGTGTATGGTTTCAGCTTCAAAACGATTGGTATCTACTGTCCACCCGTCAAACTCACCTGTGATTCGAGCGTTCGTTTTTACTGCGTTCGGTGGCTTCAATAGCGCGTAGTGCGCGCCTATGAATATAAGCCGGCAGCGTAAGCATTGACGGAAAGTTATCGTGTTCTTTTGATCCGACATAATCCATGCCAACAAGACTAGCAAATGCCAGTTCTCTGTTAGATCTTTTCATTGAAATGGTTAGGACACTTCGCCAATGGCGATGCGGCTGAAACGGCGGACGACGATATTTTCGCCTAGGCGGGCGCCGTGTTCGCGGACGTATTCGCCTACGGTGATGTCGGGGTTCTTTACGAAGGGCTGGTCGAGCAAGCAACGCTCGGCGAAGTATTTTTTGAGCTGGCCGTCGACAATTTTAGAAATCATATCAGCAGGCTTGCCTTCAGCGGTGGTTTTTTCGGTAAATTCGGCGCGCATGCGGTTTTGTTCTTCGGCTGGGATGTCTTCGCTGGAGACGTATAAAGGCGCTGAAGCGGCGATGTGCATGGCTAAGTCTTTTACGAAGTCGGTGAAGATTTCGTTGCGGGCTACAAAGTCAGTTTCGGAGTTAACTTCTACCAATACGCCGATGCGGTTGTCGTGATTGTAGGTGCCAACGATACCGGCTCGAGCTTCGCGCTCACCGCGCTTTTCGGCTTTGGTCAGACCTTTTTTGCGCATGGCGGCCAAGGCTTTATCGAAGTCGCCACCGGCTTCTTCTAAGGCTTTTTTGGCATCGGTCAGACCGACACCAGTTAAGTCTTTGAGTCGTTTTACTTCTGCGATATCAAGTGCCATATTATTTTGCCTCCGTAACGATGCGTGGTTCCTCGGTTTTGTCTTCTTTGTCGACTGGCTTTTTAACGGACGCTTTGCCGGTTTCTATAGCCTGCTTAACGTAGTCGGCGATTAACTGAATAGTCTTGATGGCGTCGTCGTTGGCTGGGATTGGGTAAGTTACCAAGCTCGGGTCGGAGTTGGTATCGACGATAGCGACGATTGGAACTTTAAGCTTGGTGGCTTCGCGAACGGCGTTGACGTCGTTGACGATATCTACGATAAAGACAGCGCCAATTTTGCTGTTCATGTTTTTGATACCGCCGTAAAGGTGGTTCATTTCTTCGATTTCTTCCTGAAAGCGCTGAACTTCTAGCTTGTTGTACTTGTTAGCCAACTCGCCGGTTTCCATGCGCGATTCGAGGTCTTTGAGATGCTTAACCCGGCCACCGATGGTGTTCCAGTTGGTAAGCATACCACCGAGCCAACGCTCAGTTACAAATGGCATACCGGTTTCTTCGGCGGTTTTTCGGATGATGTCCTGAGCCTGGCGCTTGGTGCCAACCAGCAAAATCTGCTTGCCATCAGCCGCGGTTTTGGTCAAAAAGGCCAAAGCGTCTTCCAGGCCAACTACTGTTTTGGCGAGATCAATAATGTGGGTGCCACCACGTTTGCTGTGGATGTAAGGCGCCATTTTAGGATGCCATCGTTCGGTCTTGTGACCAAAGTGAGCACCAGCTTCTAATAATTGCTTGATGTCGACATTTGTCGCCATTGTTTTGTCTCCTTGTTCTTGAGCTACGGGAACCTGCATGTGCCTACACGGCTAGCCATACAAGAGGATCAAATCCCAGAAGCCTGCTTAATTTATTTACTCGATGATTGTATCAAATTTATCCCTGTCGCGCAAGGTTTGGAAGAAGTAAAGTATCTGCCTTGGCAATGGCTATAGCGCCGGCCAAACAAATTAATGGCGCGCCACCATCTACAAGATTAGTGCCCGTCAGCTCCAAACGTCCTGACGCCCAATCCCATTCACGCCCAACCGAACGAACGTTCATATCATCTCCAAGCGGCATCACTATCCCACTTTTGCCGTAGTACGTGTTGAAAGCGACTTTGTCGCGCACGGCTAGTTCCCTAGGCCCCCGCCGTGGATAATGTAATTCGTCAATCATTTTAAGCATAGTGTTGCTCAGCAAGCGTATTACATTGAGTGGTTGCGCCTCAGGCTTAGCTACATTCGCCGAAAATACAAATTCACCAACGCTATTTGGGGTATAGTTTAGCAGGTTAATTTTAGGATCAGGTTCCGCGTTATGCTGGGACGCCATGTCAACAACGTTACTTATAAAACCGTTAATCCCTTTTAGGACTAGGTCTCGATGACTTTGGTCGTGAACTCTACCTAGGTTCTTGGCGTTCAAGATCCAGGTTAATTTTGATCCGTCTTCAGCATGGACACGTCTGTACGTGGCGTTGGTGCCGATTTTGCGCCTTCTGAATTCTCTTGAACTCTCGTCGTGCGCGGCGTTCATTAAATCGACTGGGCCACTAATAGCCAGCCTGCGGCCTGATTCAGTCGGGATTAAGTCAAAGCTTAAATTGTTACTCATGTTGGTCATTTTACATCATGAAGTGACATTTTAGCAAGTGTATGCTATACTGACCCCAAGAGTTACTAATAATAAGTGCGCTGGAGATATTTATGAAAAAAGGCATCCACCCCGATAATTATCAATTGACCGTGTTCGAAGACATCAACAATGGTTTCCGTTTCTTAACCCGATCTACGGCTACAACCGCGGAAACCACCAAGTGGGACGACGGCAAAGAATATCCTTTGCTTAAAGTGCACATTACTAGCGCCTCGCACCCCTTCTTCACTGGCGAAGAACGTGTTCTGGATATCGAAGGTCGGGTTGATAAGTTTAAGACCCGCGCCGCCGCCGGTGCCGCCGCCAAAGACAAGCGAGCCGCAGCCGCTAAAAAAGCCTCTATGCGTCATGCCGCCAAAGTCGAAAAGGCCGAGACGAAAGCCGAGAACAACAAGCTTAGCAACTAACAAGTCCTATGGACAATAAAGAGCAGCAATTACGAAACGAGCTGGCCGAACTGGACGAGAAACTCCAGGATCCGGCAATTTATAGCGATAAATCATACCCCAAAATTGCTAAGCGTCGCAGTGATGTCGCCGGCTTGATTGAATTGTTCGACACTAAGGCCAAATTGCTAAGCGATAGGGCCGAAGCTGAAGAAATGCGCGGTAACTCTTCCGATGCCGAAATGAAAGATATGGCCCAGGTCGAACTTGAAGAGCTAAACGTCAAAATTGAAGCCAACGAAAGCTTGTTAATTGAAGCCCTGACACCACAGGATCCCAACAACGACCGTGACGTGATTATCGAAATCCGTTCAGCCGCCGGTGGCGACGAGTCCAGCCTGTTCGCCGGCGAGCTTTACCGGATGTACGCCCGCTGGTCGGAAGCCCACGACTATAATTTGGAGCTGATCAGCGAATCGCCTAATGAAGTTGGCGGCTTTAATGACATAACTTTTGCCGTGCGCGGCGTCGATGCCTACAAGTACCTCAAGTTCGAGGCCGGTGTCCACCGCGTCCAGCGAGTACCGGTTACCGAGAGTCAAGGTCGTATTCATACCTCTACTACCACTGTTACCGTTTTGCCGGAAGCCGAGGAGTCAGACATAGAAATTAACCCTAATGACCTACGTATAGATGTTTACCGTTCCGGCGGCCACGGCGGCCAATCGGTGAACACTACCGACTCGGCGGTGCGTATCACTCACCTGCCTTCTGGTCTGGTGGTTTCTAACCAGGACGAAAAATCCCAGATTAAAAACAAAGCCAAAGCCTTAAGCGTGTTGCGCTCCCGCTTGTTGCAGCAAAAAATTGACGCCGAACAGCAGGAATCCAGCGACGCCCGCAAAAAACTAGTCGGCACCGGCGACCGCTCCGAGAAAATCCGCACTTACAATTTCCCGCAAGACCGCATAACTGATCACCGTATTGGCTACAGCCGGTCCAACATTCCTGGCGCTTTAGCGGGAGACATAGATGATCTAGTAGAAGCTCTTCAAAACGCCGAGCACGAACTCTTAAGCCAAGAATAGCAAAACATGACTACTCAATATTGGCTTAACACGGCGACTCATTTTTTGGAGAGCAAAGGCATAACCACGGCCCGGCTGGATTGTCTGGTGTTGTTAGAGGACACTATAAATGTGAACAGGGCTCAGCTGCTGGCCGAGCCGACCATGGAAATGAAGGATGCCTGGGTGGCCCATTTACAAAAGTTGCTCAAAAGAAGGGCCAAACACGAGCCGCTGGCCTATATTCGCGGGCATAGTGAATTCTATGGCCGCAAGTTCATGATTAACGTCTCTGTGCTCGTGCCAAGGCCTGAATCCGAGACTATTATCGAACTACTCAAAGGCCTGCCTTTAGAGGCATCTGACGTCCGAATAGCTGATATTGGAGCTGGTAGTGGCGCTTTAGGCATAACTGCTGCCATAGAGCTTAAAAACGCCTCTGTTGACCTCTTGGAGATAGACGAAGCGGCCGCCAAAATAGCTCAATTCAATGTAGATAGATTAACAACGAGTGTAACGGTACTTTTGAGTGATTTACTGACCGATTCACCCCAGGACTACCATGTACTGCTGTGCAATCTGCCCTATGTGCCAGATAAGCATAAGGTTAATCAAGCGGCTGAGCACGAGCCGGCTATTGCCCTATTTGGAGGTCCTGATGGTCTTGATTTATACCGAAAACTATTCCTACAACTGGCATCGGTACAAAAACGGCCGTTGTATATTTTGACAGAGTCTTTTCCGGAACAACATAAGGCGTTGGCAACTATTGCCGTTCAAAGCAGCTATAAACTCAAAAAAACTGATGATTTCATCCAGCTTTTTGAACTTTCTAAGAGTTAGCTCGACTGAGCAACCTACGCGCCAAGTCCGGTCTGTTTTGAAAAGTGTACGGACACTATATGGACACTTCCTAGAGTCACCAAGCTAAACTTGGCAAAGTATTAAAATCTGTCTGTGTCGCACTAGCTGTACACAAAATGTATGACTGAATTTTATTGGGTGGTCGGGACTGAACCAAGCGTGACATCAATTTTTAATTCCTGCTTGTCACGCTTGATAGTTAGCTTCACTTTGTCACCAGGCTGATGCTGGTCGAGCAAACTTGTGAGACTGTGAGTTTGGTCGATCTTATGACCGTCAACTTCAGCTATGATGTCGCCCTCCTGCAGGCCGGCTGAGGCCGCCGGGCCATTTGGGATTACCGACGGCGTAGGATTATCACCAGCTGGCGGAATGAACGCGCCATTTATGCTATCCAGCTTGAATTGGTCGGCGACATCAGCCGTTAATGGAATATATCGGACTCCAAGATATGGTCTCTCGAATTTGCCGCTTTTGAGAACCTGGTTTATGAGACCACGGATATCGTTAATTGGTATGGCGAAGCCTATATTTTGGGCGCCGCCGCCGGCGATGGCCGTATTCATGCCAATCACCTGTCCGTTTAGATTAACTAGCGGACCGCCGGAGTTACCTTCGTTAATAGCGGCGTCGGTTTGGAATAAGTTATCTAGACTTTCGCTATCCGTGGAACTACCGGAACTACTACCGGCCTGGACACTTCGGCCATAGCCGGAGATAATACCGCTGGTTACGGTGTTCTGGAACTGGCCTAAGGCGTTGCCGATGGCGACCACGTCATCACCGACTTGCACTTTGGTCGAGTCGCCTATTGTAGCCGGTTTTAATTTTTTGCCTTTAGCGTCATTGATCTTAAGGAAAGCGACGTCAAGGCTATCGCTATCACTGGTTCTGCCAACGACGGTGACGTCTTTGAGCTCAGTGCCATCACTGAGCGTTACGCTGACTTTGGTGGTGCCGACAGGAACCACGTGGCGATTGGTAACGATCAGGCCGCTACTCGATATAATAACGCCGGTACCGGCAGCTTGGGCCTCGCTAGGCTGACCACCACCTATACCAAGCTCGTTAAGCGGGTCGATTACGCTGGCTGAGTTGTCAGTTATGCTAACGTTGACGCTAACTACGCTCGGACCGACATCTTTGGCGATTTGGCTAATTAGTAGGCTTTGACTGCTGACGATCTTCTTTTGATTATTAACGCCGCTAAAAAGCGCGTCATTGTTCGAGTTATCTTGAAGCCAGGCACCGCCAGCGCCACCGAGTAGAGCTACCAGAAGAAAACCGACAGCCACGACCCAGTTACGAGTTTTGCTGCCGTGCGACATATCGACTTTTGGCGGACGTGGCATTGGTGGAATGGTAAAGGTTACTGTCCGGGGAGCTGGTAAATCACGTATTGGTTCTTCTGGTTTCGCATTGGCGTCTGGTTTTGGCTTCTTAGACTTAAACAACTTTGTCCCCCCAATCTGAAAAAGTTAATACTACTATAACAATAGCTAGCATAATAAAAATAAACTGGCGGCGCAATCCCACGCTGAGCCTATCGTGATGATCAAGATAATATATGACAGCCATGCCGTAACCAAGCGCGCTGAGAAGTAAGGTAATCTGCGCGATAACTCCGTAAAATAACAACCAGTGGCTGAGCAACCAGGCTAAGGCGGCGCCAAAGTAGGCCCATAAGTAAGACAGCATTCTGGCGTACGGCTCGTCAAACACGTCAAAGAAATGACGGGCCGCGAAGAAACAAAAAAGACCAGTCAAAAATGTTAAAGCGAATATCGGTCCAGAGGGCCAGGTAAGATAGAGAGCCGTGAGAGCTGCCAGTTGACCAATGAAAGCCTGGGCGGTAACTTTAAAGGTGCCCGACCCTGGTTTTATGGCAAGCAACCAGATAGCATAGAGTACTCCCCAAACAAATTGAAGCGCTAAGCTGGAAGTGTTAACCATGAACAATACGACTGATATTCCAACCATTAAGTCGATGGCATTAGCCCGAATATTAGCGGCCCAAAACCGTGGCTTGACCGCGAACATACGCCACTTGCTCAAAACCACGAGACTCAGTGCTAACTGGGAAAAGTTCAGACGAACCAATATAAAGACAGCTACTGGCAACACCAGGACTAATCCAAGGTGTAAAAAGTAAGCGAAGCCGCTAACAGGTTTAAGTTTTCGGAGTGTTTGCCTCATCGCTACCTATAATGATAACAAAGTCGGCGGCATTTGTGCCAATAGTGTCATCTGGCATTTTGGTAGCTGCCTTGACGTTGAAGTGCTTCTCGAGGTAGTTTCGGGTGTATTTGTTCTTATTATTTTTGCTCAGATCAATTACGGTAGTGTGTGTCCAGCCGGTGTTAGGCGTGTTAGCGGCACCAGTCACGTTATAACCATAGCTTTTTAAGTCATTAGCCTTGGTAGTAGCCATCCCCGCTATACCAGTACCATTAAGCACCAGTATTTTGGCGTTCTCTTTCATTATGTACGGATCCTTAAGCTTTGATCGAACAAAGTTTTGAATCGGAGCGTAATTGAATAAACCGGCTTTGGGCAATACCACTGATTGGCCGTTTATATTACCGGTGGTTACTAGTGGCGCGGCGGCGTCAGCCAGGCCAACGGACGTGGTACTAGTGTCGCTTACCTGCTTTACGATACCGTAAAGCCGGGAGGCGTTCTTGATTGACAGGTCGGTTTGGACGTTATTACCGAAGGCGTTAAGTAAACCTGATAATTTAAGAGGGTTACTGAGAGTACCCAGAGTGTCAACCTTGTCTTTTAGGGCCATCATGACCACGCGCTGGCGTTCACCCCGGGCGAAATCGCTCGATGTTTCCCTTGAGCGGACGTACGTCAGAGCTTTTTTGCCATCAAATACCTGTGCGCCAGCGTGAGCCAAGACCGGGTCATTGCCGTTTTCCCAGGCCATAGTTGGATCTACTAGATCGGCGGGTACGTTTACGTCAACACCACCTACGGTATCGATTCCCTGCTTGAAAGCGTCGAAGTTTACGATAACGTTATAGTCAATGTTAATCCCCAGAACAGTGCCCAGGGTTTCATCTACCAGATCAAAGCCGGCCTGAATAGCTTTTGGATCGGTGCTGCCAGTAGTGTTCTTGCCTATGTATTTAAACTCGCCAGTTTGCCAGGCGGCATTGAGTTTCATAACGCCGGCACGTGGAACAGTTACCCATAAGTCCCGTGGAACGCTAAACATAGTCGAGGTGTGATTAACCGGATCAATACTGGCGATGATTATGGTATCCGTTAAATCTGGCGCGCTGTGCGTGCCACCGCCCCTACCGAGCATTAGGACGTTAATCCGGCCGGCGCCTTCGCCTTTTAATAAGTCGGGGTCAACGTTCTTTTTTAGCGCGGCGGCCGTTCCGGTAGTGCCGCTAAAAACCTTATTGGACTTAGAGAAAGTCTGGGAAACCAATAAACCACCGGTGGTGATGAGCAATACCATGGCAATAGCCGTGGCCCGGAAAGCGAATTTACGGGCACCTCGTGATTTAGCTCGCTTGAATAACGACGGGCTAACCTCGCCCGGCAAGTCCATATCAAATGCCGGTACCCTAACTGGGGTGGGAGCCGCTACGAGCTGTGGCGACAGTACGGAGACAGGAGACTTAGTAGGTGCCATGACTTGGACTGGTATAGCTGTCGAGGCAGCCTGTACGGGAGCTGGCGCCATTGACGTGGCAGGAACTGATCGCAAGCGATTTCTCATGCCGTCAACAGATGGGCGGGCTGTCCTGGGTTGGATTATTTCGACTGGCCTACGTACGACTGGAGCACCTATTTGTGGACGTGCCAGACTAGCCTTCGGCACAGGTGCAGTAATATCGAAGGAGTTATTTGTTGTGTGGCCCAGGCTTTGTGCCTGTTGCCGTTTGTATGTTTTCGCATCCATCACGTAACTAACCCCGACTATAAAGCAGATAAGCATATGCGTCAAGCCTTTAATATATATGATATAGTTAGGAGCGTTATGGATGACAAACAACCACCCCCATCGCCTCAGCCAATCGGACCCGCCCAAGTCGAAACCGATACCCCTGTTTTTTCCGATAAACCGCCTTCGGCCTGGAAGGAACTCTTCTCTACGTTTGGTATTCTACTAACCGCTTTGGTGGTAGCTTTTCTTATAATAGCCTTCGTTTTTCGTTCGTACCAGGTAGACGGTCCGAGTATGCAAAACACCTTACAGAACGCCGATAAGCTTATTATATGGAAAGTTCCGCGCACCTGGGCGCACGTCACTCATCATGCCTACATTCCGGGCCGTGGCGATATAATCGTCTTTACGCAAAGTGGTCTCAGCGAATTCGGCCAAACCGATAGTAAACAACTCATCAAGCGTGTTATTGGACTGCCCGGCGAGCGGGTGGTCGTTAAAAATGGCGCCTACACGGTATATAACGCTACTCATCCCTTGGGCTTCGACCCGGATAAAACACTCGACTATGGTAAAAATTTTCCGGTTACCTCTGGTGACGTCGACGTGACTCTTAAAAAAGATCAGCTGTTCGTATCTGGCGATAATCGTCCTGATTCTCTCGATTCACGGTCTTTTGGACCGATTAACGCCGATCAAGTAGTCGGTAAACTAGTCTTGCGGGTCTTCCCGATTAGCCAAGCCGAAGCTTTTTAGGTATATTCATAGTATGACAATGGCACCAAAACGTGGGCTCGGTCGGGGGTTCGATACTCTTATATCAAATGACTTCGACAAAAGCCTATTACTAACGTCCGACGATCGCATAGAAAACATCCCGGTCGATCAGTTGCAGGCCAGTCCTTTCCAGCCGCGTCGTCATTTTGACGAAGCCGCGCTGGCTGAACTGGCTGTGTCTATTAAACGCCACGGAGTAGTTCAGCCCCTGGTCGTCACCCCTGTTAAAGACGGTATTTACACGCTTATCGCCGGTGAACGTCGCTGGCGAGCGGCTTCGTCGGCCGGCCTTAAAACCGTGCCGGCAATTATCCGTAGTAGCCAGGAACTCGAACAGCTGGAAGTCGCTCTTATAGAAAACGTTCAACGGGTCGACCTAAGCCCGCTCGAACAAGCCGTCAGCATCGAACGCCTGCACGAACAGTTCAATTTATCCTACGACGAAGTAGCCAAGCGCCTTGGAAAAGCCCACTCGACGGTCAACAACACCGTAAGATTACTCCGCCTGCCCTCGGATGCCCGCGATGCTTTAGCCTCCAACCGGATTAGCGAAGGTCACGCCAGGGCTATTTTGTCACTTAAAGGCGACGAAGCACGCCAAGCTTATCTGTTAAAGACAATCCAGGAGCAAGGTTGGAGTGTTCGCCAAGCCGAGCGATTCGTAACCAGCGTTAAGGCGGGAGTCCGCGATACGAGCAAAGCCCGCGAACGCGTCAGTACCGAAACTCCCGTAACCAAGTCTTTGAGCAAAAAACTAGGTACACCTGTTAACATTCGCCGAACCGCCAAGGGTGGAAAGCTAGAAATTACTTTTAAAACTGATGCTGAATTGGATAAGATTTTGCACCTCTTCGATTAAGCGCGTGGAGTCCGGTCGTATAATTCTTTGATGTCGCTATGTATGGCCAGGATTTCATTTTCGACATTCCCGAGCCTACGGTTTGTTTCATGTTGCTCGATCTTTATTTTAGTCACGTCGGTACCAACGGCAGTAAGTCCGGCTTCGAGTCTTTTTTGACCTGCTTCTAGGCCGGTGAACTTACTGTCCAACTCGGTAAATCTATCCTCTAACCCCGTGAACTTGTTATCCAATCCGGTAAATCTATTCTCTAGCCCAGTGAACTTGTTATTGAGGTCTACTATGCTGATACTTATCATGTTACCGAAGTCGGTAATTATATCCGCTAGATCTCCAAAACTGCTGGCAGGATGAGTTGTCATATCTTTATACTATCATCGGCCCATCTTCGGTTCCAAAATAAATGTGATGTATTTAATGTTTATTTAAGAAGTACGGTCTTTTACTTCTTTGGATAAGGCCTTATAGGCCCGGGCCCCTTTGCTCCAGCGGTCGTGCTCATAAATAGTTTTACCGTAGCTTGGCGCCTCGGCCAATCGGACGTTGCGCGGGATTACGCTTGAGAACAATTTTTCTCCAAAATAGTTCTTCACTTCTGCCTGGACTTGTTCACTCAACGAATTGCGTTTATCAAACATGGTAAGCGCTATACCGAGCAGTTCAAGATTTGGGTTCGTACTGCCGCGCACCGCCTGGACGGTATTTAATAATTGGCTCAGACCCTCGAGCGCGTAATATTCGGCTTGAACCGGAATCATAACGCTGGTTGCCGCGGTTAGCGCGTTGATAGTTAGCAAACCAAGTGATGGCGGACAATCTATAAGAATGTAATCATAGGTTGCCGACTTAAGAGCTTTTTGCAAAGCGAACTCTCGTTGCTGCTGGCCGACCAGCTCGACCTCGGCTCCGGCTAAATTGGCGTTAGCCGGTAAAACAAATAATTGTGCGACATGGGTTTCATGGACAGCTTCCGACAATGGAAGCCCCTCGCACAAAACTTCATAGGTCGTTTTTGCGGTATTTTCTTTGGGAATTCCCAGTCCGCTGGTGGCATTACCCTGGGGATCAAGATCTACTAGCAGCACTGACTTCTTATCACTAGCTAGTTGGGCGGCAACGTTAATAGTGGTCGTGGTTTTACCAACTCCACCCTTTTGATTAACTATCGCTATGATTGTTTGTGTCATTTAGTATGCTCCGCTACCAACAGTATACCACTAGGTCGTAGCCTACCATAGTCACATCCTGGCATCTGTTATGTAGCCGTTTAGTATTAGTATTTAAGGGCTATATAGGACGTTCTTTCTTAATACTAATGCTTCCCTGTTAAGACTGATACAATAGAGGCATATGAATTGGAAGCCAGTGATTAAGCGGTTTGGGATACGGTTTGCTATATGTTTAGGGGTTATGGGAAGTATATACGTGGTTATATTTGGCTTCCCGGTTTTAAAGTCAAATATTAGGCTGCCAAACACTCCTAAGCAAAAGGTAGTAGCTCTTCGGACAGCTTTGGTGGGGGTTTCGGTTTCGACCAGTCAATTAGCTAATTTAAAGCAAAATGACGTAGTATCAGATTACGCTCTTGGCCAGATGCAATCCCAAATCCAGACCAGCACGGCAGATCTACGACTGGCGCTACAGCGAGCTCCATCAGAGGTGCCGGATAACGCTCGTGAACAGATTGGGTCCATTCTTGACCAGCAAGATAAGCTAGCCAGCCAGTATAAGACAATCAGCCCGGTGCTGGGCCATGTTATTTCGTACGACCCTAGTAGTGACCTCAATTTGACTGATCAGGACGATAAACTGGCCACCCGGGCCACGGCGGCCAGTGATGGCCTAAATAAGGCCCTACGACAGGCCTCAGACCCGCCAAAGAAAGAAGGTGGGCTGGAAGTTGGTAGCAAGGGTAACGTATCACTTCTGAACGCTCAAACCCAAAAACAGCTTCAGGCTGAGATCAGTTGTTTTAGTCAGCTCGCCGAGCAAGTTAAAGCCAAGTCAGCAGGCACCCAGCAGACGAAAAGTCGCTGTCTAACCGACTACCCTACTCTGCGTGGTTTAGCAGTCAGCAATACCCTGGAACAGTCCTATAACCAAGAAGCCAGCAGACAGCTTAGCCGGCAAGTCGTAACCTTGGTAAAAGCCCTAGATGGGCTTAGCTCAAAGACCAAAAACTAGTTATCGAGTATGCCGGTGATTATTGAACCGTCCGGCTTAAATTGCGGATAAGCAGTGCTGGCTTCATCGCCTTCGTGAATAACGGTTTTTTGACCGTCCGAGACGTTATAGGCTATGGCCTGCCAGCTGTTGACAGCTAGTTGATGAGCGTAAAGCACGCGGCTGCCATCGGTGCTAGCCCTAACTGAAGACGTAGCGTCATTGGTAATTTGGATGGTATCAATCCCGTTGAAGTAGTAGATTTGCCAGTTGTCACCATCCCAGTGTTCCCAGGTAACCGTATTGCCGTGCACGAACGGTGATTGACTTGTGCCATATGAAGTTAGCTGAACCATGGCTTTGTTGAGCACGTCATACAGGAAGATTTGGCTGCCGCCTTCTACCTGCCCGGCCCAGACGACATGCTGGCCGCTGGAACTAACAGAAACGTGGTTATAGTTGCTGGTTGACAGCTGGACGTGGTTGTCGCCGTAATTAAAAAAGGCTTGCTGATACTGCCCTTCGGGCTGGCTATAGGCCTCGAGTTCGTGAGTAGCTAGGAAAGCAATCAGTTCATCAGTTGAGGGAGCCGGATCGGCTCTTACCCGGGTATGGACGCCAAATAATATTATCAGGGTTAGTATAACCGGCAGACCCCACTGACGAATTACCGGCCAAGCAATTCGAAGCCAAGTCCGATTGGGTCGGCTTAGCCTGACTAGTCGGCCCATGAAAAGCCTGCTTCCGTGCCGTCTTGAAAGAAGTTGCCATGACGTAATTGCTGATCCGTGCCAGGGCTGGTAACTAAGCTGGGGCATTCGTTAGTGCCCGCACCGGGCGCGGTAACCTTAGTATACAAACTCAGTGGTGTTCCAGTATTTTCTAAAACCCTGAACCGGTATTGCGTGCCAGTGGCCGCATTGTAGTTCTGAATTAACCAGTCGTACTCCATAGTTTGGCCAGTAGTAGCAGTGTTCAGAACCGTAGCACCGCTAGCTGATTTACTAAAGACCTGCAAGACCGCGGATGTCGGTGTTAACTGATTGGGAGGGGCGCCACCAATAGTAAGTGGCGTCGAGTCAACGGGCGTGCCGCCATTGGTGCCGTAGCGCCAGTCTTCTGTACCAGGTCCACCGCCAGGATCTAGATCGTGCCAAGTACCCGACAAGCAATCCCCTAGTGTAGTTCTTTGATATTGCAGCCGGAATGACGTTGAACCCGACGTTACCGTTTGGGCAAAAACCACGATCTGGATCCGCAAGCGTATCTGCTCGCCAGTACCAGCCAGCGCAGCGTTCCGTGGCGGCGCGTAAGGAGCAGGAATGGCTGGTAATTGTGTATCCTGGGCAATGTTTAGAGCACTCGCTGGCCACGGGTTAGTTACCTGTTCACTGCCCGACTCGATGTACCAACGGTAGGCATTAAGTACGAAGCTGACTTTTTGAGCAATCACCACGTTAAAAAATGGTGGCGTGTTAGTAATTGTGGCGCCCGTGACGGTGATAGTGTGGGTGTGAGTTCCGTTAGACAAGTTACCTCCTCCATTTAGCAAGCTAAGCGAGCTCAAAGTAGCACTTGCTCCGCCCGTCGTATAGCTGGTTGTGGTAGTGTGATCAGTCGCTCCACAACCTGACGTACAAACGTTATAGGTGCTATTTGGTCGCAGGAACTTTTGGTTATAGATGCCGCCGCCGTTCGATAGGACCGCCCAGCCAGCGCCTGGATCACCATCAAACATGGCTGTTAGGTTGGTGCTAATGGTTGCTTGATTAGAGGTTGCTTGACCAAGTATTGGCTGTATATAGAGTGGGATATCGGCACTGGTTATGGTCTTGGCTAACGGTGTATTAATGGCGTGAGTATGGGTGGAAGTAGCTGGGTTCTGAGTAGTACCAAGGAAGTCGTTAGCCGTCTTAAGATATGGCCCGGGGAAAGCTGGTAGGGTGGCAGCAACTGTTATGAGATTGGTTATCGTGTCGTTACCACCAGTTGTTATCGTATTACCAATCTTGATCATTCGACCATCTTGGTTTGGAGTACCGGTACCGGTATAGCGCGTGAAGCCGCTGGATGGCAAGGCGTCAAACATGGCAATCGCTCCGGCGGGCATGATTGTTGGTATAGTGCTAGCTGGAGTACCACCACTACCTCCGGTAGCACCCGGGGCGTACTCGATTAATTGTAGGCTGCTAAAGGCCGGGATATTTATGTTAGACGCGTCACCACCTGATGGCTGTGTGTCAGCCCCTATGGTATATGCTGGCGAGGCGTGGACGTGTCCGTTTTGCGCGGCGTTAGTAGTATTGTTATCTTTTAGTCCGGTATCTCCAATTGGAGCGCTGACGACAATTGTGCTACCGGTTGTCGGGTTAAAGGGGCGGGTGCCCGCGCCGCAGGTACCGCAAGCCGACGTACCAAAGTTAGCCGGTGAATCACCTCTGGGAAACTTACCTAAAACTGTGTTGCCGCCAATACTACTGACGATGTTCCAGTCATTCGGAAAACCGTAAGTAACTTGGCCTGGGTCCCACAAAAGAAACATATTGGCCGCTACCGCCCTGGAGTGCCCCGGCACGAATACCAAAATATTAGCTATCATTAGGAGGCAGACGAGGCTAATCGCCCGTACGCGAAGCATGAGTCCCCGCTTCCACTTAGCCTTATTTATCCCCATGATAGCTTTT
>CAZQPT010000014.1:0-2992 GCA_964595295.1 uncultured Candidatus Saccharibacteria bacterium
CGGAATACTAAGTAAGCTGCCGTGCTGATACCAATAACGATAACGACGACCCGAATCGCGTGCGATGAGAATCTTTGGGCGCCACGCGCGCCAACATAACCACCAATCAAATTGCCTGCTCCCATTACCAAGCCCTCGTGCCAGTCTATTAAATGCGCGCTGAACAAACCCGCTATCGAAGCCAAGACGATACAAATTGCCATTAGGTTTTTAAGAGCGTTCATCTGGTGAATCTGGTGAATCTTGGTAAAGCCTAAAAACGCTAACATTATAAAACCAAAACCGGCACCAAAGTAGCCACCGTATATAGATAACGGAAACATAGCGGCCATTAGCAACAAAACAGGCTGTATCTTTTGGCGATGTTTAGCCGGTCCATGCATATGACGATGCACGTGCCCGTGTAAAAACGGCTGAAAAATAAATAAAACCACCGCGAAGACTATCAGCCCCGGCACCATTTTTTCAAAGTGTGCTGGCGGCGTATGGCGCAAAATAGTCGCTCCAATAAAAGCACCAATGGTGCAGGGGATGGCCAGAAGCAGGTAAGCTCTGGGGATTCTGCGTACGTATTTACGATAACCATAAGCCGAACTAAACTGACCAGGCAATATCGTGATACTACTGGTAGCGCTGGCAACCAGAGCCGGCATTCCGGTAGCTAGCAGTACCGGGAAACCAAGCAGAGTACCACCACCGGCAATCGCGTTCATAATGCCAACAATGATGCCGACTAAAAACAGGAGTAATTCTTGGATCATATTTGTTTTAACGTAACTTGAGCTTAGTTTAGCAGATTTTACATCTGTTGACTAGATAAATAACTCAGGTTTGGCGGCGCGTAGGTTTTGCCAGCAGGGCTCAAATAAAGGGCTAGGCAAAGATTTAAATGTTTTCCAGGATTGTTCAATAAACTTATCAGGCTCAGCGATCCTCTCAATTCCGGAGATCCAGTCGGTTTCTACCCAGATGGTGACGTAATGTTTTTGGTCGTTCTCAAAAATGTCATTAGTTAGTGCCAAAAAGCGTGGGTTTCCCACTGTTAGCCCAGTCTCCTCGAGGGCTTCACGGATAGAGGTTTCATGCCAACTTTCACCAAATTCCAAATGGCCGCCAGGGATACTCCAGGTGTCAGAACCATGCGAACCAAGGCGCTTGCCCATAATAAATTTGCCATCTTTCCAGATGAATACGCCTACTCCAACTCTAGGATTATTAAGTGTTTTCTTGGCGGCCATTGCTACAATAATAAGATATGAAAGTAATATTACCAAAGTCGGGTATTTACGTAGTTGCCGTTAGTGGTGGCGTTGACTCGATTGCTTTGCTGCATTTGCTACATTCACATAATCAAAATTCGCCTAAACCACCCTGGAAATTAACGGTAGCCCATTTGGATCATGGTATTCGCGAAGATTCTGCCGAAGACAGGCGCTTGGTCCAAAAAGTCGCCCAGGAATATAAATTGCCTTTTGTTTATCACAAAATTGATCTGGGCCCTCTGGCTAGCGAGGCCACAGCCCGAAAGGCACGCTACGAATTCCTGGAAAAAGTTCGTGAAACCAGTAAAGCCGATGCCATTATTACCGCTCATCACCAGGATGACGTTCTGGAAACCGCTATAATCAATTTGCTAAGAGGCAGCGGTCGAAAGGGACTTACGGCATTATCCAGCCGTGACGGATTAGAGCGGCCGTTACTTCATATACCCAAGCAGGTTCTTATAGCTCACGCTAAGGCCAGACAACTTGAGTGGCGCGAGGATAGCACCAACAAAGACACTAGCTATTTACGGAACCACGTTCGCCACAACGTTATGTCTAAATTTGATGATGAAGCTCGCGAAAGATTGTGGCAAATAATTAGCGATATGCGAGTTACGAACCATGAAATCGACACGATTATTTCCGGCCAACTCAAAAGTAATATTGTCTCTGACCGCCTGGACAGGCACTGGTTCACTAACTTGCCACACGCCGTAGCCCGGGAAGTGATGGCTGTTTGGCTAAGAGAAAACGGTATTAATAACTTTGACTCTAAGAAGTTAGAACGGCTAGTCGTGGCCGCCAAAGTTGGCTACGCTGGCGACCAATTCGATGTCATGAGAGGAGTTATATTAACTGTCTGGATCGATAATCTGGCACTCACGGCTTTGGAGCGCTAGGCAAACGCTTCGAGCAAGGGTATAATAAATTGTTATGGATAAAAAGCCTACTCGACCTAATCGTAAATCTGGCAAAGGGAATAATCGCAATGCCAAAAACGCGGGATTCATCGCGCTACTCGTTCTATTCGGCTTAATTGTTTTCGCTTCGGCGCATCAACCGAGCACGCTTAAAGAAATTTCATCGAGCACTGCCATAGCAGACGCTAACGCCGGAAAATACGAAAAAATCGTCGTGGCCGGAAACCAGCTCGATATCACGCCAAAAGGCCAGGATAAGCCAACCCTTAAATCATATATTGATGGCGGCTCTAGTCTTAAAGAGCAGGGTCTCGACACTAAAAAAGTCACTGTTTCTTACAAACCAGAAACCAACGGCAGCTCTACTTGGGTAACCTTAGCCAGTTCAATAATACCGGTCTTTATAATCGCTGGGATTTTATATTTTATGCTCCGCAGTGCCCAAGGCCAGGGTAATCAGGCCATGAGCTTTGGCAAAAGCCGGGCCCGCCTATATGGCAACGAAAAAGACAAGGTTACCTTTAAAGAAATCGCCGGCTCAGAAGAAGCCAAGCAGGATTTGGAAGAAGTCGTCGAGTTCTTAAAATTTCCAAAGAAG
The DNA here is from genome assembly GCA_964595295.1 of uncultured Candidatus Saccharibacteria bacterium. Taxonomy (GTDB): domain Bacteria; phylum Patescibacteriota; class Saccharimonadia; order Saccharimonadales; family UBA4665; genus RYN-405. The sequence goes on from CAZQPT010000014.1 coordinate 2,784, forward strand.
TTCGCCGGCATGGGCGCCCGTATTCCTAAGGGCGTATTGTTAGTAGGACCTCCGGGAACCGGTAAAACATTGCTGTCACGAGCCGTTGCCGGTGAAGCCAACGTGCCTTTCTTTAGTATTTCCGGTTCCGAGTTCGTCGAAATGTTCGTTGGTGTCGGTGCCTCCAGAGTTCGAGACTTATTCGCCAAGGCCAAAAAGAACGCGCCATG
>CAZQPT010000014.1:3092-17593 GCA_964595295.1 uncultured Candidatus Saccharibacteria bacterium
ATTATAGCTGCCCGCAATGGCCATGACCAAATTACCCAACACGACGTAACCGAAGCTTTCGAACGGGTAGCCATCGGACCAGAGCGCAAGAGCAAGGTAATGACCGAAACCAACAAAATCACCACCGCTTACCACGAAGCCGGCCACGCCCTAGTTGGCCATGTCTTGCCAGACAGCGACCCGGTTCACAAAGTCACCATTATTCCTCGTGGTGGCACAGGCGGTGTTACCTGGTTTATCCCCCCGGAAGATCGTGTTTACACGTCCCTAATTCAATTTAAAGACATCTTAGCCCGAGGCATGGGCGGCCGAATCGCCGAAGAAGTAATACTTGGAGCTGATCACATTACCACCGGAGCCGGAAGCGACTTACGTGGTGCCGCCGAATTAGCCCGCGATATGGTTATTAACCAGGGAATGGGCAAAACGCTCCGTGACCAGGTTTTCCGCGTCGAAGAAGGCACCATGATCGATCGCATGGTTCACGAACGCGAATATTCCGAAGATACAGCTAAAATGATTGACCAAGAAGTCGAGGGTCTCATAAAAGAAGCTGCCAATCGTGCCCGCTTTGTCATCAAGGCGAATCTCGATAAATTAGAAATTCTCAAAGACCGCCTCATAGAAAAAGAAACGGTTGACGCCGAAGAAGTCCTGGTGATTCTCGAAGGCGCTAAATTACCACACACGGCTTCTTTGTATTAAGAAAACGGCTGCTCTATACTGAATAGGAGTAAAACGCCTATGAAAGCCGCATGACGCCTAACGATATAAATAAAAAAACGCCGAAAATAAATATCGGTAACGTTGCCGCCTTGCTTATTGGCGCCTCGCTGTTAGGCCAAGTTCTTGGCTTTTTGCGGACCAAATTAGTTAACGGTAACTTCCCGCTAACTGGTGGCCAGAGCACAGACGCTTATTTCGCCGCCTTCATTATCCCTGACTTTTTCTTCTTTACTCTGGCTGCTGGCGCGTTAGGTGTCGCTTTTATGCCGGTCCTATCAGACAGGCTGCATAAAGGCGACCGCAGGGGCATGTGGGAGCTTTCAGCTTCGTTGATGAACTTGCTGGCCATACTCATGGCCGTGGTAGCGGTCATAATTCTTATATTTGCCAAACCGCTCATAGAACACATCGTGGCACCGGGTCTTCCTGATGATCAGGTAAACACCGCGGCTACTATCATGCGCTTCCTGGCTTTCAACCCACTGCTGTTTACGATTTCTGGTATTCTAACCAGTGTCCAGCAAACGATGGGTCGGTTTTTCTTCTTCGCGATCGCGCCGTTATTCTATAACGTGTCGATTATCATCAGCATCTTTATTTTTAAAGATAACATTGGTCTAGTTGGTCTAGGCATCGGTGCCATGATCGGTGCCGTACTCCAGTTGCTGGTAGTAGCTTGTGGCCTATGGAAAACCGGCTTCAGGTGGCATGCCCACATAGCCTGGCGCTCAAAAGATTTCCGAATGGTGCTTAAGGCCTTACCGGCTCGCTCACTAGATCAAGGTGTCGACCAGATCGAAGATATCGTCGAAACGCACATTGCCAGTGGCTTAGGCGCCGGAGCTATAAGTAATTATAACAACGCTTACGTGCTCAGTACGGCGCCAATATTACTGATCGGGACAGCTATTTCAACCGCCGCCTTTCCTCGCCTTAACGCCAGGCTAAGTCAGGGCAGGCCTGATTTATTCCGGCGTGACTTCCTAATGGTCCTGCGGGCCATGGTCTGGATTAGCGCGCCGCTGGTCGTGGTTTGCTTTTTTGCTCGAGGCTATCTAGCCCGTTTGATCTACACGAACGGCAACCAGGCTATCGCCACGATTTTTGGCTTCCTGACCCTAGCTATATTCTTTAGAATAATTTACTCGATTCTGTCGCGCTGGTTTTACGCCCAAAAAGACACCAAAACACCTCTGTTGGTGTCGTTATTTATCATTGCCTTTAACATCGTTGTCGCTTTCTTGCTGACCCGTCCTGGTGGCTACGGGGTGGTTGGCCTAGCTATCGCCCAATCAGTTTCATCGATGACTGAAGTTGTCATACTCAGCATCGTTATGCTTATCCGTGATAAACAACTGTTCGACGCCAGGTTCTGGGGAGGCATCGGTCGGATTATGTCGGTAACCGGCTTTAGTCTTGTCGCCGGATTTATAATGATTTCAATCTACCCGCTGGGTATCAACGACCGTGGTTTCTTCACTCTGGGCAGCAAGCTATTCTTTATCGCGCTGGTAACTTTCGGAGTTCATGTCGGCGTTTCGGCGCTAATCGGCTTAGAAGAAGTCCGTCCAATCTTTGTCAGAACCAGAAAGTTTATGCTTAAAACCATAAAGCTATAAGCAATCTAACAGGTGACGACCTCTGTTATTTGTGTTACAATAGCCTGACATGAAGCAAGACCGAATTAGAAATTTTTGTATTATCGCCCATATTGATCATGGCAAATCAACTCTGGCTGACCGTCTTCTGGAAATGACCGGCACCGTTTTAAAACGTGACATGAAGGCTCAGCTACTCGACCGCATGGATCTGGAGCGCGAAAAGGGAATTACTATCAAACTGGCGCCTGTGCGCATGGACTACAAAGGCTACCAGTTAAATCTAATTGATACGCCAGGCCACGTCGACTTCAGCTACGAAGTTTCGCGCAGCCTCGAAGCCTGCGAGGGCGCGCTGTTAGTCGTTGACGCCAGCCAGGGAATTCAGGCCCAAACCTTGGCCAATGTCTACCTGGCTATCGCCGCCGATCTTAAAATTATCCCGGTACTCAACAAGATAGATTTACCAGCTTCCGATGTCGATAAAGTCAGCGCCGAAGTAATTAGTTTATTGGGCTGCAAAAAAGAAGATATTTTGCTGATTTCCGCCAAAACCGGGGTTGGAGTAAATAAGGTGTTAGACTCGGTAGTCGAGCTGGTTCCACCACCCAAAAGTTCAGTTTTGCCCGAAACCCGGGCCCTAATTTTTGATAGCTACTACGACGATTACAGGGGAGTAATTCTTTACGTACGAGTTTTTGACGGCGCCATAAAAAAAAGTGATCAAATAAAGATGATAGCCACCGGCGCGCCGGGTATCGCGCTGGAAGTAGGGGCTCTCAAGCCGGAAATGACGGCCGGAACGGGTCTTGAGGCAGGTGAAATCGGTTATGTCGTAACAAACTTAAAGACTACCCGTGACGCCAAGGTTGGAGACACTGTAACGCTGGTTTCCAGTCCGGCTACCGAACAGCTGCCTGGCTATCAAGACGTGAAACCATTTGTTTATGCTGGGTTTTTCCCAGAAAGTAACGAGTTCTATCAGGAGCTTAAAGACGCCATCGAAAAACTTAGTCTTAGCGACTCAGCACTACAATTCGTTCCCGAAAACTCACCAGTTTTGGGGTTTGGCGTGCGGATTGGTTTTCTGGGTCTTCTGCACATGGACATTGTCCGCGAACGATTGGAGCGCGAATATAACCTGGACCTGGTCGTGACCAATCCGTCCACCGATTATCAAATTATTTTAGTAAACGGCGAGCAGGTCGACATTCAGAGCGCGGCTGATTTGCCCGATCCAGCCCGAATCGAAGCCATTAAGGAACCATGGATCAAGGGCGAAATAGTCGTGCCCCAAGATTACGTAGGTGGTGTTATTCAGCTCATTTCGGCCCGGCGCGGACTGCAAAAAAACCTTAGCTACGTCGAAGATCGGGCCGTCGTTAGTTTCGAGGCGCCACTAGCTAACCTACTCACGGACTTCTACGACCAACTCAAAAGTATCACCAGTGGCTACGGCAGCTTCAACTACGAACTCGACGATTATCGTATCGAGGATCTGGTAAAGGTAGACTTTTACGTAGCCAATCAAAGAGTCGACGCTCTAAGTGTCATGACCCACAAAACCGAGGCCGATCGTCTGGGCCGCGAAACCGTGGCCAAGCTCAAAGAGGTCATACCACGCCAGAACTTCCAGGTTTCACTACAAGCAGCTATTGGTGGTCGCTTTATTGCCCGCGAAGATATCAGCGCCTTTCGCAAAGACGTCACGACCGGTTTATATGGCGGTGACGTTTCGCGCAAAAAGAAAGTTCTGGCCAAGCAAAAAAAGGGCAAGGAACGCATGAAACGCTTCGGCAAAGTCGATATTCCAGCCGAAGCCTTTACCGTTATGCTCAAGCGCGACTAGTCTTGATGCCCGGACGTTTTAGGCATTGTATCAGAACAACCCAAAGCAGTAGCTCCAGCACCACGCTGGTAATATTCGTTAGATAATATAAACTTATTAAAAGTGTCAGATAGCCAAATATTCTTACCTCGGACTTGGCACGCAGACCGTGGTATATGGCGAGTAGGATTATTGATAAGTAGGCAATGGCTCCCGGCCAACCAATACCCAGAGCCCGATCTATAAATATATCGTGACTACTGTTAAAAAAGTAGCCATCATCACAGGAATCTCGCAAGGATTTTTGGGTTAATTTATCGCAGCTGAGAGCATCGGCCAGATTACCGGCTCCATAGCCGAAGACTGGCTTATCCAGACTGCCTCGTAAGGCAGTGAATTGCAGGTCGCGACGATAGCCAATACTTTCTTTGGCATAGGAGGAGTCGGTCAATCGGTTAGGCGCGAAATTACTTAGACTCACTACGAAAACGATCATCGTAACGACGTATATAGGCAGCCACTTTATAAATTTTGAGCGGTTGTTTTGTAACTGCCAAGCTACCACCAACACCAGCATCAGTATTATTGCCGCTCTAGTTCCCGTAAGAATTAATAAAACACTCAAGAAAACTTGGTTGATAAGCAAATAGTTACGCCACCTGGGAATCTTTTTAAGCGTCACCAATCCTAACAGTAGACCGCAGCCCAGCAGAACTCCAAAAACGTCAGCCTGAGACGCCAATCCGCCAATTCTAACTAAAGTCCCGGACTCAAATAGGGAGTATGGGACGGAAACGGCGGCCAGTAAGGAAATAATAGCGTACAGATAGCTAATTAAGTCGGCCGGTTTTAGGCGTGATAAAATAAGGCCGCAACCAACACAGGCTAGTAGCCCCGGAGAGCCAAGTCTAATATACGGAGAGCCCACAAAAGCGTAAGGACCGAAGCGCGCCAAAGCCAGGCTTGCCAAGCAACAGGTCGCGTATAAACCAATCAGCAGCTTGGTTGCAGAAGAAAAGTTTCGAAAAGTCGTTCGGTAGCCGTAAGCAAGAGCGCACCAAGACAGAGTGCCGGCTATAAGCAGGATCAAACCTTGCATATCAACGTTGCGATTGGGTTCAAAAGGAACAAGAAACGGTAGTAACCCGATTAAAATACAGGCGGACAGCGTGACCAAATTCTGAAATCGAGCGCCAAGTGGGCCCATGTATTTTATTTTTTCTTGTCGGAGCCACTTACGTCGGACGTTTGAGTGGATGTAGACGTACACGCTTTTTTAGAACTCGATTGACTAACGACGCTAGACACCGGCGGACAGCGATCGGCATGACTGGCAACAACGTAGCCAACACCGGCAATAGCGAAGACGACTACGAAGCCGACGAGTATAATATCGTGCGAGAAACCACGGACATCTAGTTTTGTAATTTTCATTTTAGTTTTACCTTTCCAAGGCTTTTATGCGCAATGTAGTAATAATAACAGACCACAGGTATTTTTAAAAGATAAAAATGTCCGCCTTTCGCCTTGTTTTACCCCTGTAAGTCTGCTATAAATGAACAATGAATAAACTCGCTCACATTGATGAGTTCCACAAAATCCTAAAAGACTACAAGCTTTCCCAGACCTCCTTGCACGCCCTCTCGCAAACGGAGTTAGTCGTACTGGTTGCGCCTAGCTCTTCAGGCCGTAACACGTTAATAAGGCACTTGTTAAAGACCGGCGACTACTATTTTATAGTTTCCGACACCACCCGAGAAAAACGCGCTAACGATGGTGTCCCCGAACAAAACGGCGTTGAATATTGGTTCCGCAGCGAAGAAGAAGTACTAGAAGATATAAAAGCCGGTAAATACCTGGAGGCGGCCGTCATTCACAATCAGCAGGTTTCCGGAATTAGCGTGCGGGAGTTAGAAAAAGCCACTCAAAAAGAGAAAATCGCTATTACTGACGCCGAGATAGCCGGTGTCGAGAACGCCATCAAGTTAAAACCGGATACCATAGCCATTTTTGTATTGCCTCCAAATTTTGAAGAATGGCAAAGACGCCTTAAACACCGAGGCGATATGAATCCGGAAGAGTACAAACGCCGCATGGAAAGCGCGGCTGTCGAATTCGCCGACGCCTTAAAGCATGATTATTACAAATTTGTCATCAACGAATCGGTAGAGCAGGCGGCCGAACAGGTCAATATAATTGCCAAGCTCGATGTTGTCGATGCCGAAACTCAAGCCCGGGGCCGTGATTTGGCCGAACGACTTTACCTTGATACCAAGGCCTTGCTCCAGACTCTTTAGGCAATTGGCACTCTTGACTACAGAGTGCTAAAGTTATAACATAAAGCAATGACAATACGACAGCAAAACATCTTGAGCGCCGTAGTTGAGCAGTACGCGGAAGTTGCCAGCCCAGTTGGCAGTAGCTTGCTGGCTAAGGCTTTCAAGGTCAGCTCAGCAACCATTCGGGCCGAGATGGCCGAGCTGGAACGCATGGGCTTTATCATGCAACCGCACACCAGTTCCGGCCGTGTACCCACGGACAAGGGCTATCGTTTCTACGTGAATAGCCTTAGCGAAAACGAACCGATTAGCTTGCTTGAGCGTCGCGGCGAAAGAGCCCTGGTATCGAGGGTTCAAAGTGCCGGAGCGCCAGAGCGCATGATTCGCAATGCTGTAGACACTCTGGTTGAGTTAACGCACAACCTTGGGCTGGCCACCATCGGCAACCAGCTTTATATAAGCGGGCTCAGCAATCTGTTCGGCCAACCGGAATTTATTGGTGGCGTTCAGGTGCAACAGGTCGCGCAATTACTCGACAATCTTGAGCCATGGTTGCGCGAAGCCGCGCCAAACGAGCCGCTTAGCGTCTACATTGGCCAAGAAAACCCTGTCGGCCGGGCGGCCGGGTGCACGCTTATTATCAGTCGCTTCCGCAGCCCGTTCAGCGACCGTAGTTATATTGGAACGCTTGGCCCAACCCGCCAAAGCTACCGTGACGTTATGAATCTGGTTTCACGGGCCGGGCAAGAATTAGAAGAGGTACTATATGTCTGAAGCGCGCCGTGTATCAACATCATCGGTAGAAGTTTTGCCAGAGTTATCATTTCTGGACACGCTTCGACATGAAGTGCAGATTAACGCCATGGAGGCTAAAAGAAGCGAGCCAGCGCAAGCAGTTATAGAATTGGTTGGAGCCGTGGAGCTTCTTGTCTATCAGGCAGCCGTTGTGCCACTAAGTTTGCTGTCGGTTATAAAAGGACGCCCAAGAGGTGAATACCATGCGTAGCCATAATTACATTGACGCTTTTCCAGTAGATTTGTCGCCCCCGGACTCTTTCCCGGTCGCGGAAGTCGCCGAGTTAGCCGGAGGAGCAGTCGTTGCCGCAGCAGTCCTGGCGGGTGCCGCTTTGCTGGTTCGTAAAGCAGTTAGGAGTAGTTAATGACCGGAAAATCCAACAAGCAACCAAAAAAAGATGACTCCGGGGCAGCGTCAGCAGAAGATCTGCAGCTTAAAATTGACCAGTTAACGGAGGCATTGCAGCGCGAACGTGCCGACTCTACCAACATCCGCCGTCGCCATGATCAGGACATGGCCAATCTGCGAACTCGCGTTAAGGCCACTGTCGTAGAGGACTTACTACCGGTTATAGATAACTTTGAGCGGGCTCTAAAACACGTGCCCAAAGACCTAAAAGACAACGATTACGTTAAAGGCGTCGAAGGCGTCGTTAAGCAGTTCGAAAAATCTCTGGCCAACATGGGTGTCGAGCGTATTAAAACCGTTGGCGAACCATTCGATCCAGCCCTGCACGAAGCCGTTAGTATGGAAGAAGGCGATGGTGGCCACGAAGTTGTCAGCGAAGAATTACAGTCCGGCTACCGCCTGGGTGATGACGTTATTCGTCACGCCATGGTCCGTGTTAGGAGCTAGACATGGGGGTAGACAGTCGATTATTTGAAATTGAAGACGCGTCCAACGTGTCGCTTCGCGCTAAGTTTTTACTTGGCCAAAAAATGGTTCGAATGGCTTACGCTGATGTCTTCAGTACCATACGTGATATCTATAGTCAGGTTGGTCGAGAGCCGGATGAAGACATGTTTGACTATCTTCAACGCAGGGCTGAGCAGGCAAAAGAAGCCGATGACGTAGCGCTTAATCGCTATAAACTGGAAAATAGATTGGCTCCAGTCGAGGAGCTTCAGGCGATCGAAGCCACATTCGCCGTTCCGGCCGATCCACAAGAGATGTAAATATTGCTACAGTTGGCACTCTTGACATGTGAGTGCTAACTATCTTAAACTGTAGTTAGTCTTTTATTAATTCTACATAGAAAGGCTATTCATGGAAAAATTCACCGATAAGAAACTACATAAGCTGCCGACTGCCCCAGAGGGCGTAGGTAGACGGGCCCTAGAAGGCTTTAGGACCGGCGGCTTATCTCTTATGGTTCAAGAAACAGTGTCGCCAACAGAAGATGAAGTAAAATCTATTGAGGCGCGTGGCTTTAACCCTGACGCAGTCCAGACTCATCTAGACGCGTTGCAATTGAGAGGCCCCGATGGAGTAAAAGAATCCGCGATGTTACGTGGCGCCTTTAACGATTTAATCACGCAAATTGAAACACTTAATAATGGAGGAGAAATTTAAAATGGGAAAAATTATTGGAATTGACTTAGGAACAACTAACTCGGCTATGGCTGTTATGCAGTCTGGCAAGTCAGAAATTATTGCTAACTCGGAGGGTAACCGTACCACGCCATCAGTCGTGGCCGTTAACAAAAATGGCGAGCGTTTAGTTGGCCAGGTAGCTCGCCGCCAGCAAGTTACTAACTCTAAGAACACGATCTACGAAGTTAAACGTCTGATTGGTCGCAACTGGAACGACAAAGAGGTTCAGCGCGACCTTAAGCTAATGGGCTACGAAATTATTAAGTCCGGCAACGGCGTCAAAGTTAAGATGGCCGACAAAGAATACAGCCCCGAAGAAGTCAGCGCCATGATTCTTGGCAAGCTCAAGGCTGACGCCGAAAGCTTCCTGGGCGGCCCGGTTACTGAAGCTGTCATTACCGTGCCTGCCTACTTCGATGACTCACAGCGACAGGCAACCAAAGACGCCGGTAAGATTGCCGGCCTGGAAGTTAAGCGCATCATTAACGAGCCAACGGCCGCGGCCTTGGCTTACGGTCTGGATAAAGCCGACAAAAAAGACGAAAAAATCGCCGTTTACGACCTCGGTGGCGGTACTTTTGACGTATCTATCCTGGAACTTGGTGACGGCGTCTTCGAAGTTAAGAGCACCAATGGCGATACGCACCTTGGTGGTGCCGACTTTGACCGCGTATTGGTTAACTACTTTGCCGACGAGTTCAAGAGCGAGCACGGTATTGATATTCGCGAAGATAAAGCCGCCATGCAGCGCCTGCGTGACGAAGCCGAAAAAGCCAAGATCGAGCTTTCCAGCGCTCAGGAAATCAACATTAACCTGCCGTTCTTAACGGCTGACGCTGATGGTCCTAAGCACTTCGAGCACAAGCTCACCCGAGCCAAACTGGAAGACCTGGTCGGTGACCTGGTTAACAAAACCGCCGCGCCTTGCGAAAAGGCCCTTAAAGACGCCGGCCTCAAAGCCAGCGACATCGACGCGATCGTTCTAGTCGGTGGTATGACCCGCATGCCTGCCGTTCAGGAAAAAGTTAAGAGTATCTTCGGCAAAGAGCCAATGAAGGGTGTTAACCCCGACGAGGTCGTGGCCATTGGCGCTGCTATCCAGGGTGGCGTGTTGCAGGGCGACGTCAAGGATGTCTTGCTGCTTGATGTAACCCCGCTTAGCCTAGGAATCGAGACAATGGGCGGCGTCATGACCAAGCTTATCGAGCGCAACACTACTATTCCTACCAGCAAGTCCGAAACTTTCTCGACCGCCGCCGATAACCAGCCCCAAGTAGAAATTCATGTTGGCCAGGGCGAACGCGAGATGATCGAAGGCAACAAGTCACTAGGTCGTTTCATTCTGGACGGTATTCCATCGGCACCGCGTGGTGTTCCGCAAATTGAAGTCACCTTTAACATCGACGCCAACGGCATTCTAAACGTCAACGCCAAAGATAAGGGCACCGGCAAAGAGCAGAGCATTACCATTAGCGGCTCCGGCAATCTGGATAAAGCCGAAGTCGAAAAAATGGCCAAGGAAGCCGAAGCCCACGCCGACGAAGACAAGGCCAAAAAAGAAATGGTTGAAGCCCGAAATCTTCTCGACAGTACAATCTATCAAGCCGAAAAGATGAAGAAAGACAACGAAGAAAAGATCGCCGAAGAGGACAAGAAAACTTTGGACGAAGCCGTTGAAGCCGCCAAAAAAGTCGTGTCCGACGAAGCCGCGGATAAGACCGCGCTCGAAAACGCCGCTAAGGAACTCAACGATAAACTAATGCCAATCGGCGCCAAGATGTACGAGCAGGCCGAATCGGCTGCTAATGCCGAAGCTCCAGGCGAAGACACGTCAGCAGATGACGACAAAAAGTCCGATACCATCGAAGGCGAAGTCGTCGACGAAGACAAGAAGGCCTAGTAACCTATGGAGGGTCAGCCACGCTCAGGTTCAATTGAGCTACCGCTTAAGGGAGTCTGGGCCACGCTTCGAGCCCTTGACGAGGAGTGCGGCGACAGGGCAATAGCCGAACCCTTCTCGGCAATTAGTAATCCGGAACGGATAATTACCCTAACTCATTCACCGGGAATGAAATATCAAGACTGTAACGTATACGTCTTTACCCGACTAAGACTTGACGCCGATAGTTTCTTTTCGGTACTTGTTGATCCAAAGAATGAGGTGGCCGTAGTATCTATTTTGTCTGTTGACCCGGAGAATCGAGACGACCAAGACGCGTTTCATAGATCTATCGAACTCCAGGCCGAGTATGGTCTTACTTTCCCATCAAACCAAGAATTAGACGAACTGAGCGAAATACTCGACGCCTATGCAAATAGTCAAGTTGCTAAATTAGGGTCGGATATCGAAAACATATAACGGACTATGAAGTACAATAGGAAGATTGCATGAGTAAGCGAGACTATTACGAAATTTTAGGAATTAGCAAAAGCGCTTCACCAGACGAGGTGAAGAAAGCTTATCGTCGTGCCGCGGTTGAACATCATCCCGATCGTGGTGGTGACGAAGCTAAGTTTAAGGAGCTTACTGAAGCCTACGAAGTACTTAAAGATGGCGAAAAACGCAAACGTTATGACCAATTTGGTCACGCCGGCGTCGGTGGTAATGGTGGTGCCAATCCATTTGGCGGTTATGGTGGCCAGGGCCAGAATATTAACTTCGACTTTGGCGATATGGGACTTGGCGATATCTTTAGCAGTTTCTTTGGCGGCGCCGGAGGCGGCGGGCACTCTCAACGACAGGCCCGAGGCCGTGACGTCGAAGCCAGCGTCGAGATCAGTTTCGAGAAAGCCGTTTTTGGTACAGAGGTAGAGTTTGGCATGCACCTGGATGATACCTGTGAACATTGCAAAGGCTCAACGGTTGAACCTGGTTACGAACTAAAAACCTGCGATCAGTGTAAGGGTTCAGGCCAAGTCGTGACAGTTTCCCGGACTATTTTTGGCAATATTCAGCAAGCCGCGGTTTGCCCTAAATGTAGCGGGCGCGGCAAAATACCAGAAAAGATCTGCACGCTCTGCCATGGCAAGGGTACGCAATCCAAAAAACAGAAAATCACGCTCAAAATACCAGCTGGCGTTGATGACGGCGCTACTATTAGACTACGCGAGCATGGCGAAGCCATAGCCAATGGCCCAAAGGGCGATCTGTACGTCAACATAAGGGTCAAACCGCACAAACACTTTACCCGCGAGGGCGACATTATTCTGAGTGAAGAACACGTTGGCATGGTAGAGGCCGCGCTTGGCACCGAAATTGACGTCGTAACAGTTGATGGCCCGGTACGAATGAAAGTTCCTGCGGGCACGCAATCAGGCTCGGACTTCAAGCTGTCAAATCACGGCGTGCCACATCTAAAAGGCAGTACCCGCGGAGCTCACATCGTTACCATAACGGTCGATACTCCCACCAAGCTCAGCAAGGACCAGCAGGAATTACTTCAGCATTTCGCCACCAGTACCGGCAAAAAGAAAATCTGGTAACCGTAAGCGACTTGCATCATAGCCACGATCGACTAAAATAGAAGCTAATGCGTCACTCCTCCTCTAACGAATCCGGTTTTATACCTATGATGATCTGTATTTTGCTGATCGTGCTGGCTGGAATCTATTTTGTTTACGCTCGCGTCGTAAACGCTCAATAAATCCTTGACCAAAATCAATTTCTAGGGTATAGTAACAGATTGGATTCTTAGATATGAAACAATTGCCTCACGTCGGTACTACCGCTTTAATTTCGTTACCAGACGAAGAGCTTAAAAACATATCCGCCAAGATTGACACGGGAGCTGACAGCTCGTCAGTTTGGGCCAGTAATATTAAAGAGCAGGACGGCAAGCTATCGTTTACGCTCTTCGATAAATCATCCCCCTTGTATACCGGAAAAATTCACTCAAGCAATGAATACCAGGTTATATCGGTCAAAAACTCCTTTGGCAAATCCGAACTTCGCTACAAAGTTAAATTACGTATTGGCTTAGGCGGTAAGATTATTCGCGCCAAATGCACTCTGGCCAACCGCGCCGGCAACCGCTATCCGGTACTCGTCGGGCGTAAAACTTTGCATGGTAAATTCCTGATCGACGTTAGTAAGAAGCCACTTAAAAAAGAGCTGGAAATCCTACTATTATCGACCAAGCGCACGGCGGTAACTCAGGCTTTTGCCGACAATGTCGCTCGTAGTGGCAAAAAACTAAAAGTAACTTACGCGACCTATGAAGATCTTTGTTTCGTAATTGATCACTCGGGAACCCACGTTAATCTGCATGGCAGTGGCCGCGATATCGCCACGTTCGACTTAGTCCATTTCAAAACCAGCTCCGGGCATAAAGGAGTAGCGGCCGCTACTGCCCGTTACGTCGAGCGTCGCGGCCTGCCATTTCTGGACGAATCGGTTAAGCATTTTTCTGGCACCAGCAAGCTATATCAATACGTTATCATGGAAACACAATTTGATGATTTAAGGGTGCCACGCTCCGTATTTATGTTGCCCTCAACGTTAGCGCGATCATACGATTTCGTTAAGGACCAACTTGGCTTACCATTCGTCCTCAAAGACATTCACGGCAATAAAGGCGAGTATAATTATTTGATTAAAAACCAAAAGTCATTCGACGAAGCGATTCAAAAAGCCGATAAAGACGAGGTTCAATGTATAGCCCAGGCGTTTATAGCTAACGACGGGGACTACAGGGTTTTGGTATTCGGCAATAAAATATATCTGGTCATCTACCGTGAGCGCCTAAACGATAAGACGCATCTTAATAATACTTCGCGGGGCGCTCGGGCTACATTGGTGGCCACGACCGATTTACCACCAGCCATTCAGATGGCGAGCTTGGCTTCCGCTAAACTCATGGAACGCCAGGTTGCTGGTGTGGATATTGTTAAGGACAAACTCAGTGGTCTGTGGTATTGTCTTGAAGTTAACGATGGTCCTCAATTGGCAACTGGCAGTTTTAGAAATGAAAAGCAGGCCGCGTTCGCCGATTACTTAGAACGAAAGTTAGCGTAAATCAGTTTATGAAAATTGTTATTTTATCCAAGGGTCCCGGAAACTACTCCACCAAACGTCTCAAAGAAGAGGCTCTTAAACGTGGCCACGAAGTCCGGGTCGTTAACTACGCTAAGTGCTACGTTACCGTTGAACGTAGTAACCCAGTCGTCCACTACAAGGGTGCCCCGGTAACGGATGTTGACGTCGTGATTCCTCGCATAGCCTCCAGCTTGACTAAATATGGCTCGGCCATGGTTCGCCAATTCGAAATGCAGAACGTTTTTACGACCACCAGTTCAATCGCGATTGTCCGGTCTAGGGACAAATTACGCAGCATGCAGCTGTTGGCTAAAGCCGGTGTTGGTATTCCAAAAACCGTCTTCGTGCGCGAAACTGCCGATTTTGACGGCGTCCTTGAGCAAGTCGGTGGCGCGCCGGTTATTATTAAGGTCGCCCGCGGCACTCATGGTAATGGCGTAGTGCTAGCAGAAACCCGCAAAGCCGCGCTAGCCGTGATGCAAGCATTCTATGTTGAGGGCGTGAACTTCCTGGTTCAGGAGTTCATTCAGGAGAGCGCTGGGGTCGACATTCGGGCATTCGTGGTAAACGGCAAAGTCGTGGCCAGCATGCTTCGCCAAAGCCTGGACGACGACTTCCGCTCCAATATTCACCAGGGAGGCGAGGG
>CAZQPT010000015.1:0-16511 GCA_964595295.1 uncultured Candidatus Saccharibacteria bacterium
GAAATAGTCGCCACTTCGGCCACTCGGCCTTTTTTGCCCTGAATATCTTCGCGTAGCGTAAATAACTTAGCCGTAGCTTCGTGGCTAGCCTCTTCCAACCCCTTGCGCAGCAACATCGGATTATGACCGGCAGCGATCAGCTTATTGGCCTCGTTAAGGATGTGATAAGTCAAAACAGTCACGGTCGTGGTGCCGTCACCAGCCACGTCGTTCATCTTAGACGCGGCCTGCTTAATGAGCTCGGCGCCAACTTTGTAGCCCAAAGTTTCGTCGTCAACATCGGCGATATCTACGCCCTTAGCCACCGTAACGCCGTCGTGAGTGACAGTTGGCGCTCCAAAAGACTTGCTTATGACAACGTTGCGGCCCTTTGGTCCCATAGTTGTCTTTACGGCGTTATATAAAATCTCGGCACCAGCCAGCACTCGCTTGCGGGCGTCATCATCATAAAAAACTTTCTTAGCCATCGTTGTGAACTCCTTTATTTAACCGTCGCCAGGACGTCTTCTTCTTTGACTAAAATATAGTCGACTTTGTCGACTTTAACTTCGGTATTGCTATAGCTCTTGTAGACAATCCGATCGCCAACTTTAAGCTGTTTAACGTCCTTGCCGACAGCCACTACCTTGGCGGTCTTGGGCTTCTCCTGTGATTTTTCCGGCAGATACAAGCCGCTGGCGGTCTTGGTCTCGGCTTCTTCGTGTTGGGCCACAATAAAATCGCCTAACGGTTGTAGTGGTGAACTCATCTCTAAAACCTCCATAAATTGTCATGATTCTAGCACTCACTATAGCGGAGTGCCAATTCTGGGTCAAGTGTGCTTAACCAGCTATCAGTTTTTGAGTTAGGACACTAAAGCTGTCAGCCATGTACACTGTTTGGTCCAGTGGGCCAGGGATTTGGAAATTATCAACCACCCGCATCTCAAACTGAGCGTTGGCGGGATCACCGCGCAACTCGCGACTAGCAACTAGAAAACCCACGGCAAGTGCCACGGTACATCGTAATTCTTGATAGCCTCGCAGAGATTTAACATCCTGTCCCTGCTCGTTACTACCGAATCTCACGCACGCTTCTATGGGACCACGCCGGCCTGGTCGGGCAGTATATTCGCCACCTATGTAGTAGTCGTTGCCCTTCCACTGGACCGTTTGAACTGGGCGCTCACTCTGCGCGTACCCGGCATCTGCTAAAAGATCACTGTGTGTCGCGTGAACTGTTGATCGCAAAAAACGTAGCGCGATATCGCCGTTAACTCCCGGTTGCGTTGATGCGCGAAGGCGTAGCATATCGAGAACGCCCTTGGCCTGCTTAGACTGGCCTATACCGCCTCGTTGTTTGTTGGCAACGTCTAAAAAAGTTGCCCTGGTATCGTAACCTAGGGGAAATTTGGGTGGTAGCGTATTGGGTGATTTTTTTGCCATAATTTATGATTTTTCTACCGCTACTTGGGCCCAGTAGCCTACCATGTCAGTTAAAAGCTCGGTTGGGATATGCCATTCGCCTAAGGAGTGAACCGTGATTGTCGTACTTTCTGGATCAATATTAACCGCGCCCGCGCCATGACTATCTTCAATAATAATACCCACTTCAGATTTTACGGCAACAATTTCTGTTAGTCTACGGTGGAGCGCGCTAACATCGTTACCAAAATGATCAAGATTAGCACCGATAATGTTTACGGCTTGCAGTAAAGCGTTCGAGACATCGCTTAGTCCCCTTTCGCGGTCAACGAACAACGGCACGCGTTGATTTGCCCCGTCATAGCCGGTGTGGTCAAGTGTCTCAAATTTTCCTTGATTGATCCTTGGGGACATTTTTATCCTATTGATTACTTGGTTGATACTTTTGGCGCGGCAGTGATTATCTTGCCTGTAGCCTCGCTCGTCACTACTTGAATACGCACGCCGTTGACTTCGCCTTGATGGATAAACGATAAACGTTCCAGATCGTGTTTGGCAGGAGGCGTAAGGGCGACCGCGGCAATTGAATTAATTACGTCCTCGGTTGACCACTCATTTGGGAACATAGCCGACCCGCCAACTTTCTGCTTGTCACCTATTTCAACGATTCTTGACCTAAAGGCACTGTTTGGTCGGATAGATTGCTCGCGCACAAGCTTTTTGTGAATCGGGCGTTCCGGATCACCGCCCGGATTTATTTCTGACATAACAGTCCTGTCTTCCAACCCAAGGTCATTCATAGTGCGAAGATGATGTCCCCCACCTTGCTCGTCTCCGACTAAAATGTGCTCCAAGGTGTCCATGCCAACGCTATCGTCTCGGGCAAACATGTCAATCATGCCTGAATCTACTAATTCTGGAGATACTAAGCCCTGCTCTTGCAAGACATTGGCAAACGCGCTTTGGCTTGCTTCTATCTGGGGAGCTTGTTGCTCAATCGTTTGGTTGAGTTGTTCTGCCATGTTATTTTTTTGTGTTTGTGTGTTACTCGTTGATTATAGCACTATTTTGTGTTATTTGCAAGGATATTAATGAAAGGTATCGCCCCTGGAGCGTCTTGGGGTATTTGGCTTAAGCCGCGTAGTATAATAACCAGATATGAATCAAACAGCTCTCATGACCGGTGCCGAATACTTTGATGACGGCGATGCCATCAACGTACTGATGGACTCTAGCATTCCGGTCGACGTCGAGGCGGCGATTGCCGAGCACGCCACAATACAGAAAGCCCTGGAAACAGCCGGTATTACCGTTCGCAAAATAGCTACTCCACCGAAGTTACAAGATGCTGTTTATACCGCGAATTGGGCGCTGGTTAGAGGCGGCAAAGCCTTGATGTCCCGCCTGCCAAACACCCGTCAGCCCGAAGAAGACTACGCTCTTCAAGCCATCAAAGACGCCGGTTTAAAACCACTTATTTTGCCCCCTGAAGTCGAACGCTTCAGCGGTCAGGGCGACGCCCTGCCCTGCGGTGATATCGTCTTCACACAATCGCCTTTTCGGACCACGACAGCCGCCCACAAATATCTCAAGGATTGGATGGGCTTTGAGCAGGTTATTTCATTAAAAACTAAACCGGCCCGGCGCCTCTGGGGTTACGGACCAGCAAAAGTTAATGAAATCACCGGGTGGCCGGATAGTCCTACCTACGATATCGACCTGGCTATCGCGATTCTTAAATGGCCGGAGCGCGACACAAGCGGCAAACAGACCCAAAAAGGCCTGATTGCCTGGTGTCCGGCGGTTTTTAAACGTGCCAGCCGCAAATTTATGCGGCAGTTTGATGACGTCGAAAAAATCGAAGTTTCACGTAGAGAAGCCATGAGTGCCTACGCCCTGAACATGGTTTCCACAGGTGAAACGGTTATTATGAACGCTGGCGCCCCCCTGTTCGCCGCCGAACTGGAAGCCCATGGCCTCAAAGTTATAACCCTCGACCTGCCGGAACTACGCAAAGGCGGCGGCTCGATCCGCTGTAGCACCCTCACCCTAGACAACTAGCTTTGAACTGACGAGCAGCGGCTTGTCTATCGGGTTCGATTACTAACCGCGGCGTGAGCCGTAGCGATCTCGTCCCATGGATGTTCGCCATCAGCGTGCTCGATGGTCTTTTCGTGACCCTTGCCAAGTAGTAACACCGTGTCACCCTTGCTGGCCCGCTTAATAGCAAAATTTATGGCTTCGGTACGATCATGGACCAAAAAGAAATTTTTACCCCGCTTTTTGCCGGCCGCTTCCACACCGGCCGCTATATCCTCGGCTATCGCCGTTGGATCTTCCTTGCGGTCATCCTCTTCGCAAACGATAACTTCGTCGGCGTATTCGCCAGCCAAACGTCCTTGTTGCGGTCGTTTGCCCTTATCACCACCGCCCAGCGAGCCAAACAGCACGATCAACTTGCCCTTGACCACCGGTTTTATGTCTTTAAACAATTTTTCGAAGCTGTCTGGCGAGTGCGCGTAGTCCACGATAACTTCAAAATCCTGGCCAGCATCTATAACTGTCATCCGGCCCTCAACGCCTTCCAGAGCGGCTATTCCCTGCTCAATCTGGTCAACGCTTAAGCCCACTACCCGTCCAACGCACAGCGCCGCTAAGGAGTTATCGACGTTAAAGCTGCCTGGCAACCGACAATTAATATGATAATGATCCGCGCCGACCTTAACCTCGTACTTAATACCGGACGGCGCCAGCTCGACCTTGGTAGCCCGGACATCGCCCTTTTTGAGCCCGTAAGTCACGGGCGCGTCAATGTCGGAGGCGAACAGTTCGGCGCTGGGGTCTTCGGCGTTAATAATACCGGCGCGCAAGCCTTTTTTGTTACGATTAGCCATCTTAAACATCATCCGTTTAGCGTCCCGGTAACGCTCAAAAGTCTTATGATAAGACAAATGCTCCTGGGTAACGTTGGTAAGCACCACGATGCTATACGGCACGCCCCAAACCCGATGTTGGGCCAGCGCGTGACTGGTAGTTTCCAGCACCAGCCACTCCACGCCCTGCCCTCGCATCCACTTCAGGCGTTTCATTAACTCCGGAGCGCTAACATTGGTCATATGGTGCACCTGAGGGATAATATCGTTGCCTACGCCGTAACCAACCGTGCTCATCAGCCCAACTTTGTAGCCGGCCTCGTGCAGCATGCGCTGAATCATAAAACTGGTCGTGGTCTTGCCGTTAGTGCCGGTTACGCCAATAACTTTCATGCCTCTGGCTGGGAAGCCGTTCACGACGTTAAACAACACCGCTTCGGCTAAATGCCCGTACGGCTCAACGGCCGGAAAGAACCCGGCCGGTATAACCTTTTTAACTATCGAGCGAAAACTCATGCCACTAAGTATAGCGGCAAAACAAAAAGAGCGGCCAATTTAGGCCGCTCTTCCGTGAAAGATATCTAGATTAAACCTTGATTACTTCATCACCTTCATTGGCTAAGAAGTGAGCCTGCTCAGGGCTAATGCCATTCAGATGCTCCAGTCGAAGCGTACCGACGTTTATCTGGTTGTTCGTCGGGTTAACGATACCCTGGCGATGTAGCTTCTGGGTAGCTTCGTTCCACAAGGTGTCGCCACTGTTACCGTGAACGGTAACAGTCTTAACGTGATCAACAACCGCCGCGCCATGGCCACCACGTGGGGTGATATCGGCTATTTCACGGATAGCCTGGTGCTTATCCGTAGCTGAAGCGAGATTAACCCCTTCTAACGGGTTGGGCATAGTGCCCTTAGGGCCGTTGACTAGCTCCTGGGTGTTACCCGTACCATGGCCTTTTAGGTCAAGGTACGCGGCGCCGGCTAGCAGTATGGCACCGGCTGTGGCGCCAATAATTGAGCGGCGTCGGCCCTTTTCCTGCTTGCTAAAGCGCTCAGACGTATTATGAAGTTTGTTGCTGACGTACGTGCCAGCGGCAAGTGGAGCGTTCTTTAAGCGCTTAAGCTGCTTGGCAGCCCAACCCATAATTTTCTTTGGGCGATCTTTCATCAGAACATAGTCGTCTACCTCAATCGGTGTGACCGTGACTTCGGCGGCATTTTCAATACTATCTATAAGGTCTTCTGCTACTCGGAAAGGACTTTGCTTATCCTGGGCTTCCCAAGATTCTTCAAGCTGATCTTTATGCTCAGGAGGCATCTCAAGCATTATTCTTTTAACGGGGCCGCTCACTTGCTTGCCATCTACCATGACAGGCTCGCCAATAGTTATCGAGGACTTTCCGGCCATGTCCGAAACGCTCCAGCCACCCTTGTCATTTTTATATAAGTCCATGTGCGTAAGATTGTAGACTTCGCCATCAGCGACATAAAAGGTAAGAGGCGCGTAATCTTCGTCCTCTTCTGTAGCAAAGATAATATTTTTATCATCCAGGTCCGTTAGCTCGGCTAGGTCTACTCCTACTCCTTCAACCTCAAAGCTAACAGCCATGTCAACCATGCCTTCGGCATTTGGCTTGTAGCTAAAGATTCTCATACCTGGCTCGTCTTCTAGGGCTTCTTTGGCTTCGGCGGGGTTGGTAACTATTTTAGGGCCCTTGTCTGCTTCTGAAGCATTGGCTTTAGTGGCTTCAGGATTGACTTCTGGGAAGCCTTTGTAGAAGTTCTTTAAAGCTTCGGCGGTTTCTTCGTTCTTGACTACATTGGCAGGAGCTTTGCCGTACTTTTCGTCTTTGAGCTTTTGGGTATCCACGACACCGTCGTTGCTTAGTTCAGCGCCAGGGTGCATGACGCTTTTAACGTATTTATCGGCCTCACGGCTGATTTCGTCAGCGAATAGCTTTGACTGGCCTTCGCCACGGAGTAAACGTTGCTTAGCAATATAGGCTTCGCGGAGTTCCTGACGCTTGGCAACGTCGGCTGCTCGGTTTTCAATAACTTCGGCGGTTTTAGCCTTTCGAGACATGTCTGAACTAAGCTTGTCAGAGATTACTTTGTTGTCGGCGGCGTTAGCTGCCTTGATTTTTTCGGATTTGGCGTGCGCGACTATGCGTTCTATAAGTACGTCAGCTACTTCTTCTTGCTTTGCGGCCTGCTTTTCTTTGTGTTCGGCCAGGTTGTCGGAGTAGTCTCGCTTAATCCTAACCGCGTCTGGTAGCTCTTCATCGCGAACATCTATTAGTATTAGGGCATCACGGGCAGCCTGCGCTTCTTCTTTACTAACTGGCTTAGTTAGGTGAACCCTTTCGTCAGGAGTAACGGCAACAGCACTAGCTAGCGCGGCTTCCGCCTGAGCTTGGCGTTCAGCAATCACCTGCTCATCGTAGGCGGTGTCATTGAATAATTGTTCCTGCCCAGGAATCTGTTCAGGGGCTGGGGCTGCTAGTTGTGGTGCTTGTTCGCTCATAGTTGTGGGTACCTTTCTGGTATACGACTGTGTTTTTGTTTTTTGTTTATAAACATACTCTAGCAAATTGCTTGTGTTTTGTCAACTGTAATTACATTAAGTTGTGAATAACGCAATTGTATAGCCCGTATTGTTTTTAGCCCGTGCTAGACTGTATAACAGATGAAGATTTTAGGTATTGAATCAAGTTGTGACGAAACCGCGGTCGCTATAGTAGAAGATGGCTATCGCCTGCTTAGTAACGTGGTGGCTTCCAGCATGGATTTGCACGTGCGCTATGGTGGCGTGGTGCCAGAGATTGCCGCCCGCAGTCATATCGAGGTGATCCTTCCTGTTATAAACGAAGCTCTGGAGGTGGCCAACTGTACTTGGGATGATATTGACGGCATCGCCGTAGTCTACGGTCCTGGGCTTAGCGGCAGCCTGCTGATTGGCGTAATGACCGCGCGAACTCTAGCGATCGCTCACGATAAACCCCTTTACGGCATAAACCACGTGGAGGCCCACGTCTACGCTAACTTTCTGCTTGAAGAAGTAGTTCGTGATATTTCCTCGGCAGACACAAAACGGCCTGCCGACAAAACATCACAAACTACTCCCCCGAACGCCAGTGGCACGGACGTTGGGACAACTTTGGCAGCTTTGTCCAAGGGCCGTTTTGTGTCCTTGGAGGAAGGTGCCAAAGTTGCTCCATTGCGGAGCGTGCAGCCGGCGTTCCCGATGTTGGCGGTGATTGTGTCTGGTGGTCATAGCCAGTTGGCGATGTTTGAAGATCACTTTAAGTATCAATTGCTGGGCCAAACCCAGGATGACGCCATCGGCGAGGCCTTTGATAAGGTGGCCAAGATACTCGGTCTCCCCTACCCTGGCGGACCGTCCGTGGCAAAACTAGCCTTGGACGGCGATCCCCTGGCCTTCAAGCTACCAAAAGCCAAGATGGGTAAGTACGACTTTAGCTTCTCTGGCCTTAAAACAGCCGTTCTGCGGCTGGCGCAGGCTCAAATAGGTGAAACTTATGCTTTCCCGTCCTTTAAGCTGGCTGAACGCCTGTCTGAGGCTCAGAAAGCCAATATTGCCGCCAGCTTTCAGCGGGTGGCTATCGAAACCATCGTCGATAAGGCGGTTCTGGCTTACGAGGAGTACTTCCCTGCCAGCGTCGTAATTGCCGGTGGCGTGGCCGTGAGCACGGAGTTACGGCGTCAGCTCAAAGAACGACTGCCCTTGCCTGTCGAGTATCCGGACATCAAGCTTTGTACCGACAATGGGGCGATGGTGGCCACGCTGGGTTGCTTTAAGGCGACGCGCGATCAGCCCGTGGCAGACCCCTACTCTTTGGCGATTGAGCCGAATTTATCGATGTAAATTTAGTTTCACGTGGAACGAAGATAATTAGAAACTAGCGGGCACTCATCGGTTGGCCGTCCTCTTTGTAAGATGATATCATAAGGGCAATGAAATTACCAAAGGTGTACGAACCGGAAAAATACGAGACTGATATTTACGCGCTCTGGGAGAAGAGCGGGGCGTTCGTGGCCGATCCGACCAGTGATAAAGAGCATTTTTCTATAAGCATGCCGCCGCCAAACGAGACGGGAACGCTGAGCTTGGGGCACTCGTTGTTTCTAACCCTTCAGGACATCATGGCCCGACACGCCCGCCAACAGGGGAAAGACGTGCTCTGGCTACCGGGGACGGACCATGCCGCCTTAGCGGTTAACGCCATTATCGAGAAAAAGCTGACGGATCTGGGAACGGATAAGCACGCTATCGGTCGCAACGCCTTTCTAGAGATGACTAAGGTGTTCGTCGGCGGCAGCCGCGATACTATGATTGGCCAAATGAGGGCCATGGGTGCCAGCGCCGATTGGACACGACTACGATACACGCTGGATGAAGCCTTGAACCGTAGTGTTAACGAAGTTTTCGTTAAAATGTACAATGACGGCCTAATTTACAGAGGTAACCGTATCGTAAACTGGGATCCCAACCTGGAAACCAACGTCTCTGATGACGAAGTCGTTTACACGGAAGAGCAGGGGAAGTTTTACACCTTTAATTACGGTCCGTTTCAGATTGGTACCGCCCGCCCGGAGACTAAATTCGGCGACAAATACGTGGTTATGCACCCTCAGGACCAGCGTTATTTTGACTATAAGCATGGTGATCAGTTCCAGGCGGAATGGATTAACGGGCCAATAACGGCTACCGTTATTAAAGACGAGGCGGTTGATCCGGAGTTTGGAACAGGGGTCATGACGATTACTCCTTGGCATAGCCAGGCTGACTTCGAAATCGCCGAACGACATGGTTTAGACAAAGAACAGATCATTGATTTCCATGGTAAATTGCTACCAGTCGCCAAGGAATTTGCCGGCATGACTATTGAGGAGGCCCGTCCTCTGATAGTTAAGAAACTGACAGACAAGGGCTTACTTGTTAAGACCGACGAAAACTATGTCCATAATGTCGCTATAAACGAGCGTGGCAAAGGTGTTATAGAGCCACAAATCCGCTTGCAGTGGTTTATTGACGTCAACAAGCCGGCCGTTACCTGGAAAGGGGAGAAGCGCACGCTCAAAGAAGTGCTTCAAGGCGTGGTTCGCGATGGCGATATTGATCTTATACCACCTCGTTTCGAGAAGATTTACTTCCATTGGATCGATAACTTGCGTGACTGGTGCCTGAGTCGTCAGATCTGGTGGGGTCACCGCGTACCTGTCTGGTACCGTGATAACGGGGAAGGCAAGCATGAAACCTACGTTGGAGTACTGCCGCCAACTGATACCAGCGAAGGCTGGCACGAATGGGAGCAGGATCCCGATACGCTGGATACCTGGTTCAGCTCGTCTATGTGGACGTGGAGCACTTTAATAGACCCTTCATTGGCTAGCGATTACTCTTTGAGTTTCGAAGAAATGCTCGAGAGAAGCCCTGACTACAAAGCCTATCACCCAACGACCGTACTGGAGACTGGCTGGGATATTTTGTTCTTCTGGGTCGCCAAGATGATCTTGACCACCACTTATGCCACCGGCGAGATTCCATTCAAGGATGTATATCTGCATGGTTTGATCCGCAGTGAGGACGGCAAAAAGATGAGCAAGAGCCGCCCCGAATCGGTTATTGACCCGATGAACGTTATCCCTAAATACGGCACCGACGCTCTGCGCATGGCCCTGATAATGGGCGTTAGCCCAGGCAACGACCAAAGTTGGGGCTGGAGTAAGATCGAGGCCAATCGTAACTTCTGTAACAAGCTCTGGAACATCGCCCGCTACATCGAAGATACCATCGGTGACGATCCCAAAAGGGCAGGGGCCGAAGCTGATTCGCCAGCCGACCACTGGGTAGTTGGCAGGCTCGATGAAGCCCAGGCTAAGATCTCTGGCGACCTCGATAACTACCGCTTTAGCGAAGCCTACGACACGCTGTACCACTTTATTTGGGATGACCTGGCGGACTGGTACATAGAAGCCAGCAAAGTCGAACCTAATAAGCCACTGCTAGCTTATCTTTTGGAGTCGGTGTTACTGCTGGCACACCCGTTCGCGCCATTCGTAACAGAGACAATCTGGCAGACTCTGGCGTGGGAAGCCGACACCATTTTGGCTAACGGCTTGTTAAGTAAAACTATCGGGCACGACAAGAAAGCGGCCGCCGACTTTACTCAGGTTCAGGCCATCGTTAGTGAAGTACGTTTTATCCTTAAGGCCCTTAAAGCTTCCGGCGTAACGTTGTTTTACCACGACGCGCCGTTCATCTGGAAAAACTCCGGCACTATTAAGCGCCTGGCTCGTTTAGAGGACGTGACCGAAGTTGACGAGGGCAATGGTATCTACCTTACCAGCACCAAATATCGCTGCTGGCTCGGAATCGCGTCCCAAAAAGCCCAGGATTATCTTAGGGAATTACAGATCAGAGTCGGCCGCCAGGCGGCCTCGATCACCCAGCTCGAGAACCGGCTGAACAACGCCGACTACGTCAAGAACGCGCCAAAAGAAGTCGTCGAGCAGACCAAGCAGCAACTTAAAGAGTCCAAAGACATGCTGTCGACTATCGAAAAAGAGATCCAGCGCTTCGTTATTACGCCAACCGAGATCGAGCCTACCGAAACTCCATCTGAATAGACCATTTGTCGTCGGGTTGTGGGTCGGTGATTTTATAGGGCACACAGTTTCTGCATAGAAACTACATAGTTACTATGTGCCCTGGTTTTTGGGCAACATATGTGGAAGCTTTGAATGGGGTGGTGCCACAGCTTAGTCGGCAAGTTCGAGGGCCTGACGGACACGTTCGACCGATTCTTCGGGGCGGGAATCATCGAACCAGAGGACGTGCCAGCCCATGCGTTCGGCGGCCATCAGGTTCACCCGGGAATCATCGATTAATAAGATTTCGGTGGCCGGGACGCCGGCTTTTTCGGTGGCGATCTCGTAGATTTTAGCTTCTGGTTTGATGGCAGCCACCTCTGAAGAATCGATGACTGAGTCGTAATCTATGTTCGGTAATTGTTCGTTTTTGCGCATGGAGCTTAGAATGCCTGGCATAATGTTGGTTAACAGCCCGACTTTGTAGCGCTCAGAGGCCCATCTAAGGACTTCCTGCATCTGCAGGATGGGTTCGACGGTCTCCAAGTAGTATTTCTCCCATTGGACTTCGCTGACGCCTAGGCGCTCGGCCAGTTTGGCGTTGAAGTCGCTGAGACTCATGATGCCCCGGCAAACGTCATCGTTATAGTGCCAGAAGGCGGTTTCGACGATATCGGAAGGCGCTCCGGTAGCCTGGGCCAGACGGGCGAAGGCTCGCTGATAGAAGTGAACCAGGCAGCCGTTTACGTCGAAGTAGACAAAACTGACGCCACTCTTGGTCTTGTGGAGCACGCGGGCGCGGGCTAGGGCAGGGGAGGCGGCTCCCATTAACTCCTCTAATCCTATGCCGAGCGCGGCAGCGATAGATTGTACGGTGAAGATCGAAGGTGATTTAATCGCGCCACGTTCGATTTTGGTAAGAGTAGAGAAGCTAATATTAGCTTTTTGGCAGAGTTGTTGTTGCGTTAAGCCGCCTTTTTGGCGCGCAGCTTGTAATTGTTTGCCCAACCCTTTCTCATCCATAGCCATATAGTACCAGTTAAAAAGCTAAAAACCAATCAAAAACCGCCAAAAACTAGCACTAAATGGCTAGTTTTAGCTAATAGGCTAGGGGACTAAGCCGGGATTAAGAAAGCCAGGATCGTGTAAAAAACGATGGTTGACAGTACAAAAGCCACGGCGCAGACGGTAACGACATCTTTGGTGTTGCCATAACCGGCACGGCGACCGAGCTTGGTGTAGGCAACAGTCGCTATACCGGCACCGAAGAAAATCGCGTACATAAATTTCATAAGCTCATTGTAACCTATAGCAGCTTGGTTTACCTATGTTAAAACGCCAGTTTTTTCGCGATTTCGGCCAGTTGGGCGTGATCAGGCTCTTCGGCAAGGGGCTCTCCGGGGAATTCCCCTGAGTGAGAGAAGGGAACTAAGTGAACATGGGCGTGGGGCACGTCGACGCCAACGACCTGTTCTCCAACGTATGGCACGTTTAGCGCCTCCCGTATACGCTGGGCGACCTTTTTGACGGTTGCCATCAGGGCAGTGTAGTCGGCATCGTCCAGATCCCAGACGAATCGTACCGGCTTTTTAGGAATTACCAAGGTATGGCCTGGCCGTATTGGCTGAATACTGAGAAATACGAAGGTGTTCTCGTCTTCGTATATCTTGTGACTGGGGAACTCGCCGTTGATGATTTTGGTGAAAATCGTGTCTGCCATACCCCTAGTATAACTCTGTATTTCATTAAGTTAATCTTAACTTTTACGTAAATCCGGCTGCTTATGCTTTGTGGTTGGTCTGTTTGGGGCCATAGTCTGGCCCAGATTATGAACCGACGATTAATATTGATGCTGTGCGTTCTGGTACTCCTCGTGTCTCAGGCCCGGGGTAGCATAACAGAGGCCAGCGGCTCAAACATTGGCCAGCCGTCCTGGTCTAGCGGAACGGCTCAGGCTCTAAAAAAGGTTAGCTCGCGAATTGGGGCTCAACACGAGCCAAGTTACTTAAATAATCTTGACTGCACTTTAATTGACTACCGAAACGTAGGCAGTAGTGAGGCGCGAACCGGTTGCTTCTCGGAAACGGCCTATGGTCTGTTCGACAGCGATAGCGCGACTGTTATCTTCGGCGGCACCGATGAGGCCTTGCCGTTAATCAGGTACTCTCCGGGTCAAATTCTGGCTCCATGGCCAAAGGCGCTCAATTTAGTGTCTTTGGGGATTATTAACACCGGTGGAGCGACACTTAGCATTTATAGAAACCCCCTAAACGTTATCCAGGATATACGAAATCCACTTGGGCAACTCAGTGCCAAACAGTTAACCGGACCGGCTGATCTGGTTATCCGGGATGCCTCGGGTTCACCTCTTATAATTAATCCCAGGACCATCGCCTTTTCGGATAATGGCAGCTGGCTGGTGGCCGAGACGCTGTCCGGATCTTTTACGCGCCTCAACCTGACAACTCTAAGCCAGCTGCCGTTCGCGCCGGCGTTTGGATCGCAGGGCAGTACGGCACTGCTAAACTCCCGGGTGGCGATCAGTGACGATGGCTACTTCGTGGCGGTATCTAATCACGATGCCGGCACTTTCAAAGTTTACGATCTGGCAAACTGCGCGCCAGCAAGCGGCAGTTGCCCTAACCGAGACTATCGGACATTCATCGGCCAACAGATTGCCGGCCTGCAATCGATTCAGCATATCCGGTTCGTGAACAGGGGGCTTATTAGCCTCGAAGCCCAGACAAGCAACACTTTAACTAGTGGTATTTATGAGTTGGCGCCAAGCGATAGTATCGATCATTTAATCGACTATCTGGGGCTCGGCGACTCCTATACATCCGGTGAAGGGGCTTTTGACTACTTAAGTGGTACCGATCTGGAGAATAATAGCTGTCATCTGTCGGCCAAATCCTACCCGCTACTATTAACTCGTGATCTGTTTAGTCCGGTTGGCGGACATTCGGTGGCCTGTTCGGGGGCCGTCATCAGGGACGTGGCCAGCACCAGTGATAGCTATCGGGGGCAGGTTAGGGACGTGCCGACTTTTAGCCAGCTGTCTGAATCCGACCCGGCTCTGTTAAACAGCGTGCTGACTAATTTTGTGCCGGGATACATAGCCCAGCAACGTTTCGCCGGCCAGTATCAGCCACGAATAATGACCGTATCGGTAGGTGGCGATGACGTTGGTTTTGGCGCGATTGTACAGAATTGCGTCGTGCCTCATCTAAGTCGTCACTTAAGTGATAGTAACTGCTATAACACGTATGAAGACCGTTTGGAGTTGAAGCAATTGGTCGATCGGACGACACCCCGATGGATAAGTTTGTATAAACAATTGCTCAAAAATAATCCTGACTCGCGGATATACGCCATTGGTTATCCGATGATAGCTTCAGATATTGGTAATTGCTCGCTAAACGCCCACCTTGGCAAAGCCGAACTGGAGTTTTCGCAGGAAATGATCGTCTATATTAACCAAACCGTCGAAAAGGCTGCCAAATCGGCCGGTGTTAGCTACGTGGACATTGGACAGGCTCTGGTCGGTCATCGTCTCTGTGAAACTGCCGGCTACAACGTAGCGGTCAATGGCCTAACTGCCGGCAAAGATGGCAGCATTTTGGGCCTTAGGTTGTTCGGGAAAGAGAGTTACCATCCTAATGCCCTGGGTCAGGAGTTAATAGAGCAGGCGATATTAAGCAGAACGCGCAATTTTACCGTGGAACCAGTGGCGACCACGCCTTTGGTTTCAAAACTATTGGAAGCTCCCAAAACCGGGCGATCCGTACAAACTGTCGTGCCAGATTCACACCTAGCCCCCGCGGTCGTTAGCCCAGGGAAAAGCATATCAGTGAAGACTAACGGCGGTTCCAGTGGCCTTAAAGCAAATACCGCTTATAAAATTAGGCTCGACGGGCCTGGCGGAGCAGTTATCGGCACGCTAACCAGTGATATTAACGGTGATATTTCGGGCACGGTAACGATACCCTTAGCCGTACTTGCGGGCGGCCACACCATTGACGTAACAGGAGAGAACCAGGTTGGCCAGCCCGTGGACGTAACTCAGCCGGTATACGTGCCCGCCAGTGATAATGACGCCGATGGTGATGGTTTCGATAACAGTATAGATTCCTGCCCGGGCGTCCCCAATAGCGGCGTGGATGAGGACCGTGATGGCATAGACGACGTTTGCGATCCTATGATTAGTCAGCCTGACACGCCAGCAACACCGTCGCCACCGCCTTCAAGCTCCGGCACCACACCTACGCCATCGGTGCCACCCGGTACCTTACCAGCCATCTTAGAAGCAGATGGTGACTCAGCGACCGGAGGCGAACTGGCCTCACCTATATTGGTTGCCGCGACATTGTTTTCGGCAGGGCCGATAGGATCTCGGGCGACACCGGCTCAGGTTTTAGGCGCGTCAACAATCAGCCCTCAAACCGGCAAAGGTAGGCAACTAGTGGTGCCTAAGCCCGCGTTAACTCAAAAATCTCGCTCGCTGAAAGGGCTGCCGCGCCTAAATTGGTACGTATTGCTCGTACTCGCCGCGTTTATATGGCTATTGATGGTGCTTACGGCTATTTTCCGTCGTAGGAGTACTGTACAATATGCTCATGGTTTGGCTTAGAAGAGTTTTGACGCAAGGGTTGGCAGCGCTATTATTTATCGCTTTGCTCGGTGGAGCCTACATTATTAGCCTGAATCACACCTTGGGCAACGCCAGCACTGTCGAATCATCACTCCGGAACAGTAACGCCTATGATCAAATAGCCAATTACGCTATCACCAGAGCCACGCAGTCAACCAGTACGCCTACCGGCTCGGTGTCGTTGAATGATCCGCAGGTTAAGGCGATCGCTCAGTCGGTCTTTTCTAAGCAGTTGGTCCAGCAGAACGCCGAAATATTTATCAATAGCAACTACCGCTGGCTGGCTGGGGAAACACCGACTCCCTCATTCACCATCGATGTTACCGGTGCCAGGCAAAGCTTTGCCTCGCAGGTTAATAAAACCGTCTTTGATTACCTTAGCAAGTTGCCGGTTTGTACTCCTGCCCAACTGCAACAACTGCTAACGGCGGCGATTGACCCGCTAACAATTACTTGTAGGCCTTCTGCTGTTATACCTAAGGCCGAAGCCGATAGGGTATCAGCACAGATCTTATCCAGTGATTTTTTGTCGCAACCGGTTGTTACCGCCGAAACACTTAAAATAAGTGGCCAGCCCAACCAAAACAAACCGTATTACGTACAATTCGTCCACGCTCCAAAAGTCTATCAGCTAACGCAGAAAATGCCGTTTGTGCTTGGAGCTTTGGCGCTTATAGCGGCAGCCGGCATTATCCTGATATCTTCGACCCGACGCAAGGGCATCAGGCGGGTTGGCCTGACGTTCGAGTTAGCCGGCCTGTTACTGGTAGCCACCAAGTACGTATCAGACACTTTATTTACCAAATTCCAGGCGAAAGTGTTCGCTGGAACTACTGACGCTACCGATGTCCAAAAGCCATTAATTGATGCCGGACATCAGCTTGAGAAACAGATTGTTAATACTGATTTTTACTTGGGCATTGCCTTTGTTGTTATTGGCTTGATTCTGCTGGTTGCCTATTTCAGGCTGCG
>CAZQPT010000016.1:0-4277 GCA_964595295.1 uncultured Candidatus Saccharibacteria bacterium
ACGAAATCAACGCCGCTGCCGAAACCATCACTACGGCTGCCGACCCAGACGCCAATATTATCTTTGGTGCCACGATCAATCCTGACCTCGAAGGCGAAGTCATCATTACGGTCGTAGCCACCGGCTTCGACGCTTCTTACTATGCCAAGCGCGACGAATCGGCTAGCGGTATCCCAGCCGCTCCAGCCCTGGCTCCAACTATGACAACCACCAAAAAAGACGAGAAAGCCCTATCCGAAATTGATATGGACCTTGGCGACGACAGCGTAGCTGCCGCCACCAGCGACTTCACCAAAGAAACGCCAATGCCAAACATCTGGTCAATCGACGACCAGGACAAAGACGACGATCATAAAGACTCGTCAGACCACAACGAACACGACGATCACTCGAGCGATGCCGAAAACGATAACGTTGTCACCAGCAGCCTGGACGAAGACCTCGAAAAGCCTTCGTTCCTACGCCGCCTTGGTCGCCGGAACAAAGACGACAACAATCTCTAACTGGTGGAAAAGCGTAGTAAATAAAGTTTCGCTAAAACGCTTGCAAAGCGCTACAGCTAGGGGTATATTGAAAGCACACAGCACTATATGTGGTAAATCGCTAAAAGCGTGTGCGTACATTAAGTAACAGATAAAGCCTAAAAGTAACAGATAAGTACCGATTACAGCAGCTGTTTTTGTATACATTATTTGTTCAAAGGCCAAGGAGGCAGCATGAAATGCACCCATTGCCAAAGCGATGACATCAAGGTCATTGAGTCGCGAGACGTGGCAGAGGGTCAAGCTATTCGCCGCCGCCGTATGTGTATTCCTTGTGGCTATCGCTTTACGACTTACGAGCGTTTAGAGAGGCCACAGCTGATCATCGTCAAAAACGATGGTACGCGCCAATTGTTTAATCGCGCTAAGCTTTTAGCCGGCCTATATAGGGCTTGCGAAAAGACTGCCGTGACTAGCCTGGAGCTGGAAAAAGTAGTCGATGCTATCGAGCAGGAACTATACGCGTGTGGCGAGCAGGAAGTACGCTCAACGCGTATTGGCGAGCTGGTCATGGACCAGTTAGCTCGACTCAACGAAGTTGCCTATGTGCGATTCGCCAGCGTCTACCGACGCTTCAAAGATATCGCCAGTTTCGAAGAAGAGCTATCGCTCGTTCGACAAGGCAAGCACATACCGGCAACTGCCAAAGAGTAGGTTAAGGGCCCAACCCCTTAACAGCTTTCTACGGTTCCGAAGTATTCATACTTCGTGGTCGCGGAGAGCTCAGGCGAACATCCAGTCCAAGCTGAACTGAGAGACGGCTTAGGACAACACGGGCGTTCAGGAACTCTAAACAAAAACCATTAAAACAACTAAAAACTATTAAGTGAGGGAAACTAAAGTTATGGCACAAACTACAAGCCTAGGGGTGGCAAGATTTTTCACCCCCAAAAAAAGCAAAGCTTACGACCAGCTAAAATGGGTTAAGCGTGACTCTATTATTAAGAACCCGATGACCGAGAAGAATGTCTTCGAGCAATTCGGCGTTGAATTTCCAGAAGGTTGGTCGCTCAACTCGATCAACATTGTTGCCCAGAAGTACTTTACCGGTACTCCCGGAGATGACGACCGCGAAAGCTCACTCAAGGATTTAATCGACCGTGTAGCCGACACTATTACCCGTCACGGTCTACAGGAAGGTTACTTCGAATCGGAGCTCGAGGCCGAAGACTACCGCCAAGAACTTAAGTACATACTAGCCACCCAACGAGCGGCTTTTAACAGCCCGGTTTGGTTTAACATCGGCGCTAAAGACCGAGCCCAGCAAGCCAGCGCTTGTTTCATTCTTGGAATCGAAGACACTATGCCGGCAATTTTGCAGTGGTACGTCGACGAAGGCATGATTTTTAAGGGCGGTTCCGGTTCCGGAATCAACATCAGCGTTATCCGTTCATCAGTCGAGCCGCTCGGTAAGTCAGCTGGTACGGCCAGCGGTCCTTTGAGCTTTATGCGTGGTGCTGACGCCAGCGCCGGTGCTATTAAGAGCGGCGGCAAAACCCGTCGTGCCGCTAAAATGGTCATTCTTAACGTCGATCACCCCGACGTCGAGGAGTTCATCTGGAGCAAGGTTCTGGAAGAGCGCAAAGCCCGCGATCTGGCCAGCATGGGTTGGGACATGAGTCTGAACGGCAAAGACGCCTTCAGCGTTCAGTACCAAAACGCCAACATCTCTATCCGGGTTACCGACGACTTCATGAAAGCCGTCGAAGCCGACGCCGACTGGGAGCTCAAAGCTGTTAGCACTGGTAAGTCAGTCAAAAAAGTTAAGGCTCGTCATATTTTCCGCCAGTTCGCCGAAGCCGCCTGGGAGTGTGCCGATCCCGGCATGCAGTTCGACACGGTCATTAATAAGTGGCACACCACGCCAAACGCTGGTCGCATCAACGGTTCAAACCCTTGTAGCGAATACATGCACCTAGACAACTCAGCCTGTAACTTGGCTAGCCTAAATCTGCTTAAGTTCCTTAAAGAAGACAATACATTCGACATCAAGGCTTTCATCCACACAGTGGAGATGATCTTTACCGCCCAGGAAATCCTGGTTGGTTACAGCGAATACCCAACTGAGCCAATCGGTAAAACCGCCCGCGCTTACCGTGAGCTCGGTATTGGCTATGCCAACTTAGGTGCTTTGCTGATGGCGCTTGGCCTGCCATATGACTCCGACGAAGGCCGAGCCATCGCCGCCGCCATAACCGCTCTGCTAACCGGACAGTCTTACGCTACCAGCGCCAAGATTGCTCACCGGGTTGGTCCATTTGCTGGTTTCAGCAAAGACCGCGAAGGTATGCTTAAAGTACTGCGCATGCACCGGGCCGAAGTTTCAAAGATAGACGCCAGTTTGGTGTCAGAAGAACTTCTTAGCGCCGCGGCCGCGGCCTGGGACGACGCCGTTGAACTCGGCGAACTATACGGCGTGCGCAACTCACAGGCCAGCGTTCTGGCCCCAACCGGCACCATTGGCCTGATGATGGACTGCGATACTACCGGTATCGAGCCAGACCTTGGCCTAGTCAAAGTTAAGAAGTTGGTCGGCGGTGGCACGATGCACATCGTCAACCAGACCGTACCGCGTGCTCTTAAGATTCTTGGTTACACCAAGGCTCAGGTCGAAGCCATCATTAACTACATCGACGTCGAAAAGACCATCTTGGGCGCGCCAGCTTTCAAGAAAGAGCACGAAGCAGTCTTCGCCTGCTCTATGGGCGATAACTCCATCCACTACACTGGTCACGTTCGGATGATGGGGGCGGTTCAGCCATTCCTGTCCGGCGCGATTAGCAAGACGGTCAACATGCCCGAAGAGGCAACCGTCGAAGATATCGAGCAGATTCACTTAGATTCCTGGAAGATGGGCCTTAAGGCCGTGGCTATTTACCGCGATAACTGTAAGTTCGCCCAACCGCTGAGCATGGCTAAAAAAGACGTTGCGCCAGGTGCCTTGGTTGGTGCCGACGGCACCACTAACACCGACACCACAACGGCGTCGGCATTAGCGGCGACCGCCACCACCTCAGCCGGTGCCAGTGCCACGACGTCTGTCTTAGACAATGGCATGGTAGTTAGAGGGGCGGTTCGAAGGAAGTTGCCTAAGGTTCGCGCCAGTAAGACTTACAAGTTCCAGATCTCTGATTTGGAAGGCTACATCACTGTTGGCGAATACGAAGACGGCACCCCAGGCGAACTATTCATCAACGTCTCCAAGCAAGGTTCAACCCTGGCTGGACTGATGGATTCCTTCGCCATGAGCGTTAGCTATGGCTTGCAATTCGGTGTACCGCTGAAGAGCTATGTCAGAGCTTTGCGCGGCACCAGCTTCGCGCCATCAGGCATTACTGATGACGCCGAGATTCGAACGGCCAGCTCAATCACGGACTACATTGTTCGCCGACTGGCTTTAGATTACCTTAGCTTCGACGACCGTTTGGAGCTAGGCTTAGCCTCCATAGATGATATGCCAGATCTTCAGACAACTCTGCTGGAAGCTCCGGCAGTTCCAGAAGTTGTTTCTCAGCCAGTAGCTGCCGGCGCTCCCGCGTCAGTCGCGCCAAGTCTGACTGAAGTTCTAGCTCCATCAACCCCAACTGTAATCGCTGACTTATCGGCGCCAAAGGCCGAGAAGCCAGTCGTCAAAGACAGCATGGCTCCAATGTGCTACAACTGCGGCAATCAGACCCAGCGCTCTGGTAGCTGTTATGTCTGCACCAGTTGCGGTAGTACTACCGGCTGTAGCTA
>CAZQPT010000016.1:4377-16147 GCA_964595295.1 uncultured Candidatus Saccharibacteria bacterium
AAATCCATTTGTCCTAAGTGAGACAGGGCAATGAGCGGCTATCAACCGCGAAGGAGTGAGCAGAACAGCCAAACCAGCAAAAAAGCAGGCAAGGCCCAGTAGAACTCAACGGCTAGGCCCGTTATCGCCGCAAGCAAGTGCCCGCGTTAGTCACCTACGCTGGAAACCGGATGGTACCTCCTATATAAGGATCCGGTAACCGAGTAAGAGGTGACTTTTTTATTTACAACATATTTACAGCAGAGCATTTTAAGGAGTTAAACCGTTATGAAATTTACCAAAGGCAGTCGCAGACGAGCACTTGAATACGAAAAGGACATCGTTAAGTATTGGAAAGACAACAAGACTTTCGAGAAGTCCGTGCAGCAACGCCCGGCCGATAACGCCTACGTTTTTTATGACGGCCCGCCGTTCATAACCGGTGTTCCACATCACGGCACGCTGCTAACTAGCATCGTTAAGGACGCTGTTCCTCGTTATCAGACTATGAAAGGCAAGCGCGTCGAACGGGTTTGGGGTTGGGACACGCATGGTTTGCCGGCCGAAGTCTTTACCGAAAAGAAGCTAGGCATCCACGATAAGCGTGACATTGGCACTAAGATAAGTCTCGAAGAATACATACGCACCTGTCGTGAAACAATGGTTGCTACCGGTGACCTCTGGGAAAGTACCATCGATCGGGTCGGCCGCTGGGTAGACTTCAAGGGTGCTTATACAACTATGGACAAAGACTATATGGAGTCGGTCTGGTGGGCCTTTAAGAAGTTATACGAAGATGGCAAAATCTACGAGGGCGAAAAGGTGCTCCTATACTGTACCCGTGATGCCACCCCTATATCTAAAGCCGAAGTCGCCATGGACAACTCCTACCAAGACGTAACAGACCCCTCGGTATACGTAAAACTCAGACTGCTAGAAGCTGATGACAAAGAGCCAGTGTATTTGTTGGCTTGGACGACTACGCCCTGGACATTGCCGGCAAACACGGCCGCGGCCGTTAACCCTGATGCTGAATACGCTGAAGTTTTGGTTGATGGCGAACGCTTGATTATCGCCAAAGAACGCTTAAATAATGTGCTCACAGACGAAAAACACAATGTTGTGGACTATACAATCACTAAAACATACAGGGGTAGCGAGCTCGTAGGTAAAAATTACCAACCACTCTTCGAAAACCGTGGTAAAAATGCCCACAAGGTCTGGGCAGCCGATTACGTCACTCTTGAAGACGGTACTGGCATTGTTCACTTGGCACCGGCCTACGGAGAGGAAGACTACGTCTTCGCCAAAGAAAAAGGCTTTCCGTTCGTGTCGGTTGTCGATGACAGTGGCTTCTATACTGAGGGAGACTGGAAAGGACAACAGGTCTGGGAGGCCAATAAACAGATCGCCAAAGACCTACACGACAGAGGCGTGGTTTGGAAAATAGACTACATAAGACACAGCTATCCTCATTGCCATCGCTGCGGCACCAAGCTCATGTACCGGGCTCATCCCAGCTGGTTCATGGATATAGACGGCCAGCGCGAACGGATGCTCGAACAAAATGGGGATATCAACTGGTACCCAGGGCACATTAAACACGGTCGTTTTGCCAAGACTGTACAGACCGCGCCAGACTGGAACCTCAGCCGCGATCGCTTCTGGGCCACGGCCATGCCGGTTTGGAAAGGCGTCGATAAGCACGGCAAGCAGCATGTCAAAGTAGTTGGTTCTTACGAAGAATTACAACAATTATCAGGGGTAGTTTTGGAAGATTACCATCGTCCTTGGATAGATGATGTAATTTTTACTATCGATGATATTGAATACAAAAGAATAGATAAAGTCATGGACTGCTGGTTCGAGAGTGGCTCTATGCCATTCGCTCAGTTCCATTATCCCTTTGAGAACGTCGAAAAGTTCGAGCAAAACTTTCCAGGTGACTTCATAGTCGAGTACGTGCCCCAGGTAAGAGCCTGGTTCTATTACATGCATGCCGTATCTGTTGGACTTTTCGGTAAGCCAGCTTTTAAGAACGCTCTGGTTCACGGTACTATCGCCGGCGATGATGGTCGTAAGATGAGTAAGAGCTTTGGTAACTATACCGATCCCAACGAGCTGATGGACCAATACAGCGCTGATTCGCTGCGCTTGTTATTTTTAACATCACCACTGCTTAACGGAGAAGACTTTACTCTCAAAGATAAAGACGTCAGTGATGTCGCCCGCAAGCTGAGCATGGTTTGGAACATGTACGACTTCTTTACTCTGTATGCTGACGTCGATAAATGGGAATCACCGGAGTTAGTAAATGGTACAACACCTGATCCTACTCCAGATTTAACTAATCCGCTCGACCTATGGATCGTTAGCCGTGTTCACCAACTGTCTCAGGAAGTAGAAAAACACATGGACGGTTACGACCTGGCAGCCGCCACAAAGCCGTTGCTACCGTTTATAGACGATGCCAGCAACTGGTACGTCCGCCGTAGCCGAAAGCGCTTCTGGAAGAGCGACAATGACTCAGACAAGGCTAACGCTTATAGCACGCTTTACTATGTCCTGGTACAGCTCAGCCTAATAATGGCGCCGTTCACGCCGTTCCTGGCCGAGGAGCTATACCGTAAGCTGACGGGCGGGGAGTCAGTTCATCTGTTGGACTGGCCAGAACCTGGTCATATTAACGAGCTGGCCATTCAAGAGATGCAGTACACCCGTGAAGCCATCACTTACGGATTAGCCGAGCGGGCCAAAGCCGGCATAAAAGTTCGTCAGCCTCTGGCATCAGTTAAGGTTTGGAACGCTTTTGATGTCGGAGAGTCTTCAGAGCACCTCGAGGCATATCTGGAGATCATCAAGGAAGAGCTGAACGTTAAGGAAGTTGAACTGGCCAGAGCCGGTGATACCACCGGTCCGATCAAGAGCGCGGGCATCGCGGTTGAGCTGGATTTGACTCTGACCCCTGAGTTAGAGCAAGAAGGCCTGATGCGAGAAGTGATCCGTAACGTACAGCAGGCCCGCAAGAATGCTGGCCTGGAAGTCGATGATCGCATAGATTTAAAGCTAGAATCAACTGGAGACAAATTATCTACGTTGTTAAAAAATCACAAATTTACCGAAGTAATCAAACAAGAAACATTAGCTAAAACCTTAAACACGGTTGTTGTAAAAGATTTTTCAGCCACGGTAAAAGTTGAAGACGAAGAGCTCGTAATCAGTCTCGACAAAGCCGAGTAATACTTGTTGTCCAAAAACATGGACACTTGGTAATGACATTGTTTCCGCGTGGTTCCCACGCGCCCTACAAAACCGTTAACCTGCTACCAAGCTCCAACGCGCAGCAATCTACTGTGACTAAATACAACTATAGTGTATAATAAGTCTCAATATGAGACGCAATCCTAACGTAATCGACATAGATCCCAGCCGCCACGTATACGAGTTGGCCGAACAGCACGGCGTAGACATGGGCGTTGATGGATCAAACATCTTTAAGGTCACTGCTGGTGGACGAGCAAAGAGAGGTCTGAGCGTTACGAAAACCGACTCTCAATACATTGATCGCCCGCGGAGAGAGGCTCGATATGTTTTTACCGAGTATAACTATACGGAGAAAGGCAAGCTTCTGGCTAACCGCATGCTGGCGGCGATACGCCCGGGCGATCGCACTGAACTGGCTTACTGGACGGCGGCCGCTAAGGAAAAGAGCCTGACTGTTCACAGGGGAGTAGGTACCCTGGTTATTGGTAGTCGATCACGGAGTAAGGTCGAGCTTATACCGCTGGATGCCGACTTATCATCTGAAGTCGTCTTGCCAGCCCGTAGCTTTTACTCCATAGAAGCTAACAAAAATGCCGACGGCTTGTTAATCGTATCAGGGCTGTATGTTCCTCCAGTAAGTGACTGGGAAGCAGTGGAAGTCGAGGTCGGTCCGGGCCAAGAATACTTAACCACTCAAGCAGAGGGCATGATCCGAGTACCCGACGCTTTCCGTGAACGTTACGACCGCTAGACGCTTTACAGGGGCGGCAAAATTTGGTACAATCTGATGGTATCAATATTTCTTTAAACAGTACGGACTAGACCTAGAATGAAAAAAGCAGTTATACAAACCGGCGGTAAGCAGTATGTTGTCCGCGAAGGCGAGACTTTAAACGTCGAGCTTATCAAGGAAACTACCAAAGACGGCGCCAGCGTCGTCAAACAGACCGGTACTAAGCTCAGCTTTGAGCCGCTACTAGTTCTAGACGGCGATAACGTCCAGGTTGGAACACCGTCAGTTCCTAAGGCCTTAGTTTCAGCCGAGATCATCAGCGATGACGTCCAGGCAGACAAAGTTACCTCTATTCGCTACAAGGCCAAGAAGCGCGTGCACACTGTTCGCGGCCATCGCCAGCACCAAACAATCATTAAGATAAACAAAATAGCCTAATATATTTAGTGCTCAAGCTGGCATAGCGTATAACAGCTTGGCCATGTTTATATTTATCGCTGTGGATAAGTTTTTTGCTAAATTGGTACTGTTATTTTAAAAACAACGATAATCACAAGCGATATGAAAGTCTGAAAAGAGTAATTACAGGGGGTTAATAGGCTAAATGTAAACACTATAGATTAATTAACAACAGATATTAGGTCCAAAAATGGTGTAAAGACTGACTACAACTGTATCACTAATTTGTTCAAAAAGGGGTTGAACGCCCCTGTTGCTAAGTAGATAATACTTACATAGGGTTAGAGCTCATTAGGGCACTGATCCTTACCAACAAACATTGGTCAAAATCAAACAAAAAGTCAAACGGATCTACGGGTATAAAAATCACCCGTAGATCCACCAAAAATTTAGACCGTTTGATCCTCACCAATACAAAAACCCTAAAAACTAAATGCCCAAACAAAAATCGCTTAAGCGAATTCTTGCTAGACGCGCCCTCCGATGGTTATCGGTAAGGGTATTTTTTGCTGTTCCGCGCGCGCGCCTACGCGCGTTACGCGTAGGTGGGGTGGACCTCAGTAAAGTTCGACAGGCAATCGCTGCTGGGGCAGTTGCCACGGCGCTAGTGCTGACCTTAGGCTTCTCGCTGGTCAACCCAGCGCCAGCCCACGCTGCCGGTTCCGACAACCTGAACTTCCAAGCAAGGCTGGAGGGCCTCAACGGCGCGATAGCCAACGACGGTGACTATAACGTTGAGTTTAAGCTGTACAACGTAGCTAGCGGTGGCTCAGCCCTTTGGACGGAAACCCGTCTCAACAGTGCCAGCCAAGGTGTCCGGGTGGTTAATGGTTACCTGAGCGTTAACCTCGGTGACATCACGGCTTTCCCGTCGACCATCGCCTGGGATCAGAACATGTACGTTACCATGAACATCGGCGGCACCAGCACTGGTTCGCCAACCTGGGATGGCGAGATGAATCCCCGGCTCAAGCTGACTGCCGTGCCGTACGCCTTCCAGGCTAAGTTCGCTACCTCGCTTCAGGCTAGCAATGGTGCGAACTTGGGGACACTGAACTTTATCGCGCCAACCGCCAACCGGAGTATTCTGCTACCCGATGCTAGCGGCACCCTATGTTTGGATGTCAGCGTTAACAACTGTAACTACGCTTCGGCCAGTGGCAGTAGCGCCTATATCCAGAACAATACCAGTCTGCAAGGCAATGCTAACTTCAACATTCAAACTACAGCGACAGGTAGTATAACGGGGGTAATACAAGCCCTGACCGGTCAAACGGCCGACTTGCTTAGATTCAAAAACGCGGCTGGCACGGCGGCTCTAAGCGGTTTTAACAGTAGTGGTCAACTGTACTATCAGAGCGGTAGCTTTACGGGAACTTTGGTGCAGGACACGCTGGCCCAGAATACGGTCTATCACTTGCCGGATCCAGGTGG
Organism: uncultured Candidatus Saccharibacteria bacterium; assembly: GCA_964595295.1. Lineage (GTDB taxonomy): Bacteria > Patescibacteriota > Saccharimonadia > Saccharimonadales > UBA4665 > RYN-405. The sequence continues at coordinate 10,247 of CAZQPT010000016.1, forward strand.
CGTAAGCGACACCATCTGTTTACTAGCGGCCGCCAACTGTACCGGTACCGGTGGCGGCATCGCCGGAGCTGGTACCCAGAACTACATCGCCAAGTTCGACACGCTCGGTGGTAATCACATCGGTGACGCCAGCCTTTACGACAACGGCAGTTTCGTGGGGCTGAACACCACCACCAACAACGGTCTGCTAAGCGTGGTTAGCACCAACGCCAGTCAGACGGGCGTATACATCCAAAGCGCGGCCAGCGCCACGACGCCAACCTTGTTGGTCAAGGGCGGAGCCACGCCAGCCAGCGGTGGTAGCTTATTAGATTTCCAGGATTCGACCGGCGCTTTACTGGCTACCGTAACCAGCGACGGCAGTATTCTAACCGCTGGTAAAACGGTTGTTGGTTCAAATACAACACCATCTGGTACCATCGGTCAGCTGACGGTCGTGGCTGCGGGCGGCGCGAATATCGGCAGCGTTGTCCGGGCTGGCGCCTCGCAAACCGGCGACTTGTTACAGCTTCAGGATAGCGCAGGTTTAATTAACAGCACTTTCAATTCCACGGGCGCGCAACTGACTCTAGGGCGAATAGCCAACAGCGGTACCGTCACCCAGGGCAAGTTAATCCTGTCTGACGGTACGACCGACAACTTCGGGCTGACTTTGCAGAGCGGTACCTTAACGGCTAACGGCACGGTGACTATACCAAACGCCGGCGGTGCCGACACTGTTTGTTTGTTGAGCCTGGCTAACTGTACCGGTACCGGTGGTGGTATCGCTGGCGCCGGTACCCAGAACTACATCGCCAAGTTCGACACCTTAGGTGGCAACCACCTTGGTGACGCCAGCCTGTATGACAACGGTAGCTTCGTGGGGTTGAATACCACAACTAACAACGGCCTGTTAACTATTCTTGGTGCTAGCGCTACCCAAAGCAGCCTGTTCGCTGAGGGCGCGGCTAGCGCCACGACACCAGTCGCGGTTATCAAGGGTGGAGCTACTCCGGGTGTGGGTGGCGATCTGCTACAGTTGCTTAATAGCAGTAACGTTGTAGTCGCCAGCTTTGACGCGTCCGGTAACTTCACGACTGCCGGTAGCGCGACGATTGGTGCCGGCCTGACAGTTACAGGGGGAGGTGCCAACATTACCGGTGGCACCAGTATCAACACCACAGGCACAGCCAACACCTTTATAGGTAACAGCGGCGGTAGCTTCAGTGTTACCTCGTCGGCGTTGAATGTCAGCTCCGGCGGCGCTATCAGCGGCGTGACAACCTTGAATGCTAGTGGCAGTATCACCTTTGGTAGTCTTGGCGCTGGCCTAGTTCAGTCCAGCGCCGGCGGCGTATTGAGCAGCGGAGCGGTTGATCGCAATAGCAGTAGCTTCTTCAACACCTCGCTCACCGTGGCTAATGGCGGCACCGGCAGCAACACCTTGGCTGTAAACGGCATACTTTACGGTAATGGCACTGGCGCGATACAGGCCACTGGCGCGGCGGCCAATAGCGTTTTGATAACAGGTGCCGGTAACATACCAACGCTAAGCCAGACATTGCCAGCAGCTGTTCAGGGGAATATCACTGGTACCGGTGCCTTGATCTCGGGCTCAATCGCCAGCGGTTTCGGCACAATCTCAACGGCTAATAACATTTCCACGACAGCCACTTTACAGGGGGGAGCGCTGAACGTCGGCACGACATCGCAGTTCCAAGTCGATGCTTCGGGCAATCTTACGACATCCGGCACAGCCACCGTTCAGGGCTCGGGTGGCATCACCGTTGGCGTAGCCGGAACGACCGCCGGTAGCATCGTCTTGGCTAATGCCAGCAACAGCCACACCACTACCATCCGTGGCTTAGCGGCATCTGGACAGGATCAGGTGATTACTATCCCGGCGTCTAGCGCCACTACGGATACCATCTGTCTGTACACCTTGAACAACTGTGCCGGCTCAGGTGTCACTGCTACGGCGGGCGTGGCTAACTACGTAGCCCGCTTCACGGGAGCCAACACTATTAGCACCGGCTTACTCTACGATAATGGCACTGCCTTTGTGGGTATCAACACTACTACCAACAGCGGTACGCTAAGCGTTACGTCGATTGGCACCCAAACCGGCCTGTTCGTAACTGGCGCGACTAGCGGTACCAGCCCGGTCGCGGTCATTCAAAGTGGCGGTTCAACCGGAGACTTACTGGATCTGAACAATAGTAGCGGCACGCCGCTTGCTAAGGTTGACAACGCTGGAAACGTCTTCGGGACTAGCTTTGACGCTACTTCTAGCAGTGCGCTTAACATCGGTACGACCAACGCTACCGGTATCAACCTCAAACAGAACACCGTTGTAACCGGAACACTGATAAGCTCAGGCGCTTTGACTGTTCAAAGCGGCGGCGCGTCTATAACCGGTGGTCTCAGCCTAACCGGTAACTTCAGCCAGACTGGTGCCGGTACGTTCTCTACTGGTACTGGGACAGTTAGCTTAAACGGTGCCACAAGTGTGACCGGTACCAATACGTTCAGTGTCGGTAGCGGTGCAGTTACCCTCGGTAGCCTCGGTCTTGGACTGGTTCAGTCTAGTGCCGGCGGCCTGTTAAGCAGTAGCGCCCTGGATCGCAACAATAGCAGCTTCTTCAATACGGTTCTGACTGTCTCCAACGGCGGCACTGGCATCAACACTTTGGCGGCTAACGGCATCTTGTTCGGCAACGGTACCAGCCCGATCCAGGCAACGGCCGCGGCGGCCAATAGCGTGCTAATTACCGGTGCTGGAAACGTGCCGACTTTAAGCCAAACATTGCCGTTACTGGTGCAGGGAAATATCACCCAAACCGGAGCTCTAGCGGCCGGTTCCATAGCTTCTGGGTTTGGTACGATCAGTACTTCTAACAACATTTCCACGACTGCTACTATATCCGGTAACGTTGTAAACGCTACAGGGGCTGGAGCAGCACTTCAGCTCAACGGAACCAGTATAAATACGGCCGGTACTCTAAGCAACGTCGCCTATCTTAATCAGGCCAATACTTTCACCGCGTCACCGAACACATTCACGGGTAATGTCGGCATCCAGGGCAGTGGTGGACTAACGGTTGGCGTGGCTGGAACCACGGCTGGAAGCATCGTTATTGCCAACACGGCCAATAGTAATACCACTACGGTTCAGGCCAACGCTCCAGGCTCTCAGAACCAGATCATCATAATTCCGGCCACCACGGCGCCGGGCGGAACTGACACGGTTTGTCTGCTTAACTTAGCCAACTGTGGAACCGCCGGCGCTATCTTAGGTAGCGGTACGGTTAACTACATAGCCAAGTTTGACACTAGTAGCACCCATCTTGGCAATGCCAGCCTATATGACAACGGCGCGTTCGTCGGGTTGAACACCACTACTAACAACGGCTTGCTGAGCATAGTTGGCGCCAGTAGCTCACAGAGTAGCTTCTTTGTACAGGCTGCCGCCAGTGCCACAACGGCCGCGGCGGTAATCAAGGGTGGCGCCACTCCAGCTTCCGGTGGCGACCTCTTGCAACTGGAAGACAGCACTGGCGCTGTGCTGGCTAAGGTTGATAAGACTGGCGTTGTATTTGTCGCCGGCCTTGACTCTACTACTTCCGGTCCACTTAACATCGGTACGACCAACGCCACCGCTATTAATCTTAAGCAAAATACTGTCGTAACAGGCACTCTTACAAGCTCGGGTGCTCTGACGGTTCAAGCCGGCGGCGCCTCTGTTACCGGCGGCCTGAGCTTACTAACTGGTAACTTTAGCCAAACCGGTGCCGGTACGTTCGGCACTGGAACAGGCGCCGTTAGCTTGAACGGTGCTACCAGCATTACGGGCACTAATACGTTTAGTGTCGGCACTGGTGCCACTACGCTTGGCGGCACGTTAGGCGTAACCGGACTGGCCACTCTAAGCAGCGGCGCGACACTGGGCTCGACTAGCGCTAATGGCGTATTGAACTTCTTGGACGGTACGGCTGATGGCTTCACCGGTACCATCAAGTTGGGTGCCGCGCTTGGCTCTAGCCAAAACTACATTTTGCCGGCCACCGGTGGTACCTTCTGTATCCAGACTTCCAGCGCTTGTGGTTTTGAAGCCACTACCGGCACTGATTTCATTCGCAACCAGACAACTCAGCAGACTAGCGCTAACTTTAATATCAGCGGAACCGGCGTAATCGGCAATGGCTTAACGGTGAGCGCCGGCGGCGCGGCCATCACCGGCAACAGTACTATAACTGGCACGCTAACAGGCTTAACTGGTCTGGCTAGCTCAGGCACAGTTACTTTTAGCGGTTTGGGCGCAGGCTTGGTACAGTCCAGCTCCGGTGGCGTTCTTAGTTCCGGCGCGGTCGATCGCAACAACGCTACTTTCTTTAATACCGCTTTGACTGTCGCCAATGGTGGTACCGGCGTCGGCACATTGGCCGCCAACGGTATCTTATTCGGCAATGGCACCAGCCCGGTTCAGGCTACCAGCGCTGGCACCAGTGGACAATTCTTACAGGCTGGCGCGGCGGGCGTACCAAGCTTCGTGTCTTTGAGCGGCGATGCTAGCATTGCTACCGGCGGCGCGCTGACTATAAATAAGTTGCAAGGCAACACCCTAACAATCTCTAGTCCAGCCACTGGCCAGGTTCTTAAGTACAATGGTTCGGCTTTCGTTAATTCAGCGATCACGGCTACTGACGTAACTGGCACATTGTTTACCTTGGCCGGCTCAACTGGTACGTCGCAAAACGTCACTGCTGGTTCGACAGTTTCACTACTGGCGGGCGCTAGCACCAACCTGACCAGCGTGGCCAGCAATACTAACACGGTCACTCTAGACATAGTTAGCAACCCGACCTTCAGCGGCAAAGTTACATCGAGTGCTAACACCACTGGTTTAGCTTTGACCGGCGCTCCAACCGCTAGCGCCACCAGTTCACTACTGCAACTAGGCGCGGTGATTGCCGGCGGCAACGCCGTAACTGACGGTGGTACTTATATCGGACTAAACGCGCCAGCTTCCGGTGCTGGTAGCGCTGCCGACTTCCTGAACTTCCAGCAGAACGGTGTCAGCAAGGCCAAGCTGGATATCACTGGTGCCTTAACTTTGTCTGGCGCTATCACGGCACCAACTAGTGTTAACACCATCAACGGCCTGATCATCAACGGCGGTAACCTTACGAACGTGGCTGGAATATCGACCAGTGGCGGCTACACCCAAACTGGCGTTAATGCTAATACGTTTAGTGGACCAACAACTATCAACAACACCTTGAATGTTACCAGTGGCAGTGGCATCGTCGGTGTATTTAGCGGTCGGGTATCTGGTGCCGACGCCGTATCGACTAATGAATTCACTACCCTAAGTCAGCTGACCGCCGCAATCGGTGCCGCCTCCGGTAACTACATCGCTAAGAACACCAACGACACTTCCACGGCCAACTTCGTCGGCAACTTGCTGGGCTTAAGCAACACCAACACCGGCGCGGCTGGCGTGCTTGGCTTAACCAACGCTGGTACCAACTCGGCGCTTAGTATTACGCAAACCGGCAATCCAACTGCTGGCAAAGCTCTGATCTTCGCCAATAACACCAACGGCACGCCTAGCGGCAACTTAATTGATCTGCAGGCGTCTAGTAGTAGTAAGTTTAGCATCGACGTAGCAGGTAACGTAATCGCGGCTGGCAACGCTACATTCAGCGGCACCGGATCTAGTAGTGTCGGCGGTAGCTTAACGGTCAAGGGCAGCGGTGGATTAACGCTTGGCACATCCAGCGTCAACGGACTACTTAGCTTCGCCAACAACACCAACGCCAATGTCGCTAAACTGGTAGCCGGCGTGCCAACCGGTGGTGGCGACACGACATTTACGCTACCGTCTCTGGCCACCGGAAGCTACACGATTTGTACGACCGC
>CAZQPT010000017.1:0-15566 GCA_964595295.1 uncultured Candidatus Saccharibacteria bacterium
GTTGTCATCAGTTCTAAGCAAATCAGCCGCGTTACGATAAAGACCAACGTCCGTGCCAAAAGTAATGCCGCCAGCGCTCGTGGTGGTGTTAGTACCAACGGTAAGCAAGCTAGTTGCCGGTGTGGCCCCAATTCCGATTCTCGTATTTGTGGTATCGGCAACTAGCAAGTTACTGCTTCCGACAGCATTTTGTATCTGGAAGGCCGTGGTCGAGTCACTAGTATTCTGCAGCTTGAAACTACCCGTAGTGCTGACGTTGGCTCCACCCCAAACCAGAGCGTAACTCCCGCTATGTGCTGTTGTGCCAGCCACAGCAATAACAGTGGTGCTGGTAAAGCTCGTAACCGTTGTGGAAGTACCATCACTATAGTAAAGGGTGCCGCCGACCATACCCGCCGTGAAGGTAGTGCCAGTGCCGGTAACCGTGTTGCTACCACCCGTCTGTGAGATTGTGCCCGTAACGTAAGTCTGGGCGCTAACGCTCAGCTTATTACCCGTTGAGTAGCTGGAACCAATTACTACGCTATCGGCTGAGCCTGACTGTCCAAGAGCTATTGTGTTTGAGCTCCCCACGAAACTATTCGATCCGATTGCCGTAGAAAATTGCTGGTTACCAAAAATTACGTTCGCGCCATAACCCAGAGCCGAGTTTTGACTGCCTGTCGTATTGTTGCCTAAAGTGAAAGCACCGAATCCGGCGTTTTGAGAACCAATCGTATTACTAGTGAGCGCTTGGTCGCCAAAGGCAGAGTTAGAATTACCAGTTAAGTTTGATTGAAGTGCTGCCTCTCCAAAACTATTATTAAAGCTGCCTGAGGTATTGAAATACATTGTCTGGTAGCCAATTGAATTATTACTTGAGCCGGTGGTATTAGAGAATAAGTTCTCAAAACCAATAGCGGCATTCCTAGTACCCGTAGTGCTATTTCTAAGCGATGATACTCCCAAAGCTACATTCTGGTTTCCAGTCGTGTTCGACTGCAAGGCATTTGAACCCAGAGCCACGTTATTGGCACCCGATATGTTAGCTTGACCACTATTGTTACCCAGGAACAGATTGGTTGTACTGCTACTAGCCCGTACTTCTAGATTCGCGCTACCCGCCAGGTTATTAACGCTTAACACCGAGCCGACAGGGGTTAGTAGCTTTACGCTAACAGACGCGATGGTACCGTTAAATGTGCTCGATGGCGTAAAAATCAGGTTACCCGTGGTGGTTGTGGTTATGATCTGAGTGGTGGTCGTATTCGCTGTTACCGCTATTCCGGTCGTACCGCCCAAACTAAAGTTAACAGTGCCAGTAGTTAAGCTCGATACGGCATAACTTACTTGGTAGACAGCACCAGCCGTAATAGTCAGCGGCGTAGTCGGAGCCAAGGTATTGGTAAACGTTGGCGTATGAGTAGCGCTACTGGCGCCTAGTGTCCAGTTGCTACCGGTCCAGGTAGTATTAAAGGTGTTATTAGCTAGTTCGGAGCCTAGGACGGCGGCGTCAGTGCCGGCTTTAACAGTAACTTTGCTATTAACAGTGTCAGCGTTGAACAGCGTGGCGCTGGAACCGGCTGAGCCCTGAATCTGAAACGCGGCCGTAGAGTTAGTAGTAGTACTTTTGACTACCGTACCCCTGTTATTTGTACCGGTAACGTTAAGGCTGATGCCGCCGGTAGCGCCGTCACCGCCCTGCACCGTAGTCGTGCTGTTAGTGTTGGTCGAGCCTACGACTACTACCTGAACAGCCGTGCCAGTACCGATGTTAACAGTTGAGGTGGTGGCGGTAGCGCCAACCGAACCAATATTCACTACCTTGCCGGCTACGGCGTTGTTACCGATGTTAATTATGCCGGAGGCAGCCGTCTGCAAAACTAGATCACCGGTACCGGTTCCGGTACCGCCGTTTAACGTCGTGGTTGAGGTGCCGATAAGCGATCCGAGAATAATTCCAGCTGTGCTTGTACCGGTGGTGTTACCGATGTTTATGGTTTCGGTAATACCACTAGTTCCGGTGTTGCCAATCTGGATAGTTTTGGTAGTGCCGGTACCAGTACCGATGTTAACCGCGCCCGTAGTACCAGAGTCTAGGGTGATGGCGCTTGTGCCGGTTGAGTTTAGGGCCAATGTCGTGCCACCGGTGACGGTTAGAGCGCCGGTGCTGGATAGGGTTGTCGTTGAGCCCAAGCTAATTGTGCCGCCACCGGCTTGTAGGGTTATATTCCCCGCGCTGGTACTCCAGGTACTGGCAGCGTTACCAGTGATGGTTAGGGCCGTGGCGGCGGCTGACTGCAGAGTTGGCGTGGTTAGAGTGGTGCCAATTACGCCAGCGCCAGAGATGTTAAAGTTGGAACTAGCCTGCTGCGAAACAGTGTTCTGGATAAAGCCGGTTTTGTCTAAGCCGCCTAGTTTCTCGGAGTTAAAGGCCTGTGGTACGGCACCGATGACGATCCGGGGCGTCATTTCGGCGTCAGCGCCGACCTTAACGCCCAAATACAGGTTATCGACGTTAAAGTCGACTGGAGTGCTGCCGTTACAGGCGTTAGCCACGTTAAACGGACAGCTGCTACCTAGGGCTACCTGGAAAATACCGTTAGTAACAGTTGGGGTTTGAGTTTCTGTCCAGAGATTAGAACCGCCAGATGACACCGTGTACATGCTAAAAACTATGCTGTAGCTACCGTTGGTAACATTGGTACCGTCTGGGTTGACCAGTTTACCCTGGAAGTTAATGGTGTGATTGATGCCGGCAGCGGCGGTAGCGGTGTTACTCGGAGAAAACTGAACAACGCAAAAACAAAGCGTTAACAGGGATGCGAGCACCCCGAGAAACAATGAATTAAACCTTTGTTTTAGTTTTATTTTAATTTTTTTGCCTGTTATTTAGTTTTTGTCTTTGGCAGCTGATTTTTAGCTACATTTGGACGTACTTTAATAATACCAAGTTAACAAGGGTTTATCCATACTTTTTGTATACATTTTTTACTCAATATGTGGATAACTTTTGCCACGAATTCGTGGTTTTTTCACTAATGTTGTTTATTCTACTATATTAGTGCTCAGTTATCCCTGTTAAAGACAATAATTTTATTAGCGGTTAAACCGCTTTTTACGTGATTTGGGTTTAATTTTATACTTGGAAGACCTGTGTTTTAAATACCAGCTAATTGCCGTCGCGATAGCTAAAAGCGCTCCAAGTAGTATAGCCGCGTGCCTGGGTGACCACTTGCCATGATTAAAGTAGATGCTTTTGCTGCTAAACTGAGCCCGGCCATCGTAGCGGTAGTAGGCAGTTAGCTTGTACTTACCTGCCCGACTGGAATCGGCAACCGGCTGGAGCAAGGTGGTAAGCTGTCTTTCGCTTCCTGGCAATATTATGGTTGACTCGGTGTTAATTATGCCTTTGGCCACTAACTTGCCGGCCGGATCGGTTACATTAACGTAGCCCCTGGGCACGACGTGGACGTTACCGGTGCTTCTAAAACGCGTGGCAACGCTTGTAGGTATAGAGGAGCCCGCGCTGTTGATAATAGATTTTAGCTCCAAGCCGTAGTGTTCACCGCCCAACTTTTTGAGGAACAATAGTGACACCAGCTCCTGCTTGAAGTTTATTTTGTTACCCGTAGGACTATTTGGGGATGACGCGGTAACGACTACCGCTCCGTAATGGCCGCCCGGCGTTAAATCGGCGCGATTATCAATATCTATCTTGATGTCCGTCGACTGCCCTTTAGTCAGGATAAGCGAATTCCCCCTTGGCAAAGTCATCCAGTTGGCCAGACCATACTTGGATACTGGCGCGCCAACCTGGCCAAGCGATACGCCACCAAACTCGTCCAACGCCTTAAAATCGACGACCTTAATCGTGGCATTGAGCGTTTGATCGGTGTTATTGCTAATCCCAACGTCGGTGTTGGCAGTTATCAGGCCCGAACTAATAACTACTTCTTTGAGTGGCGGCGATATGGTTATACCGCCCTTACCAGCTGCTGGCTGTCCGGGCGCGGCGGCGACTATTATTAATGGGCTGGCGCACAAAAAAACCAGTACGAGGCCTGTAACGATGCCGCGCCCGTGCCAAGTCTTAGCGAAGACGCGCATTACCCCGGCTTTTTTGGAGACGGCGGCGGATTGGCCTTATTAGTAGCGCCCATGTTCCTGCGACCACGAATAGCAGAACTATTAAGGAAACGCCTATTACGCGCCATGGTATAACCCAAAAGCTTAGTTTGGCTTCCGTTGATATGTCGCCGCGGCCATCATCATAAACCATGACTACGCGGGCGTTATATTTACCGAACCTGAGCTTGCTGGCATTGAAGTTGCTCCAATCGAGAACATTTACCGGCTTGCCGTTTTTGCCCATTACTACTTTATTATCGACGACTTTTTGCTTGTAAACAGGCGTGCCGTCTTGCCAGTCAGCAGTGAATTTGCGGCTTGAGTTTGGTAGAATGTTGCCTTTTGGCAGGTTAACTTCTAGTAAGGCGATCTGTTTGCCTCCCCTTGTAATAAATATATTACCCCGAGGTGCTACGTGCACGTTACCGGAATTACGCATGCGCACGGTGAATTTGGCTGGCAGGAACTCGAAGACTTTGTTGCTGGTACTAAATTCGCTGATGCTGGCATGTTTAACAGCTCCCGGAGCCTGGACTTCTACCAAGACGAGACTGGCGACCGCGCCCAGCAAGTTGGACTTCTTTTGCTGAATCTGTTTTTCGGCGCCATCACGCGAGAAAACCACGGCGTAGTAATAGCCAAAAGCCGCCGTTTTTGGCGGACTAACGGTCATTTTGACGGTCTTCCAGACGTTTGGCTCGGCATCGAATTTAGGCGTCGAGAAAGTGATCCAGTTTACGGAATCGTCATTCGGCTTTACGTCGAGCAATTTAGGCGTGCCGTCCTGACCATAGGCGCCGAACTTAAGAATGTTGATCTTGACGTGCTCGGTGTCAAGACCCTGGTTTTTTACCTGTAAATTGGTGGTCGTGGTGCCGCCTGGTTTGGTTTCTAGATTCACCGTTATAGGTGAAACTACCACGTTAAACGCGCCGGTGGGATTATTTGGCGTAGCCGCTGAAGCTAGAGGCGTGAGTACGGAACTTAGCAGTATTACTAGGGCAACGAAGCTCCCTGCCCTCACGTAGAATTTTCTCATGGCCTCAGTATAACAGAAGCAGTATCAACTAGGGTAGTTAAATTATTTCTAGAACTGCCCAGCGCCAATCAGGGTGATAGTATCCGTGTAGTCACTACCGGCTGGGGTTTGACCGGCAATAGTCGCCTGCTCTTTAACGACGATGCTGTCGTTGTTGGCCGTACCGTTAGCCGAAGCGATTGGCTGGAACTGAGTGGCGTCGAGCGTACCGGCCTTAAGGCTGGCTGCCGTACCGTCGTAGGCGGCGTTAGCCGTGACCGTTCCACCACCACCGGCGTCAGTAACGGTTACCACGGCCAAACCGTAGTTTTCGGTAGCGGCCGGATGAGTGTGCGAAGCGGCGCCTACTGCTGCAGTGTTGGTAATCTTGTAGTTACCAGCCGCGGCGGACATTAAGGAACCTTTACCACCACTAGAGTTAGCCAAAAGGTCTCTGGCCCAAACGATCCAGCCGGAAGCGGCGTTGGTTAGGATAGTGATGGTAGTACCACTAGTTAGAGTTGGCGTTGCCGAAGCGTTCAAGTTGGCTACGAAAGCGTCTGTGTTGGCGCTTAGGGTAAACTGGAATGATGGCGGCACGATAGCCGTAACAACCACAGCGTCGTTAGTGATGATTGATTCATCGAAGTAAGTTTGGTCGATCGGAGCAGAGCCAGCAGTCTGGGTTTGGATATTACCAGTGTTACCTGTAGTTGGCACCGCGCCGGCGCTACTTGTCGTCAGCGTACTTGTTCCAGAGAAGTTAAAGCAGTACAGCGTACCGGCTGAAAGGTCAGAGGTGACCGTAAATGTTACCGCTTTACCGGTTACGTTGCTGGCAACGTTACTGGTAATTGGTAGAGCTGTCTGCCCGGCATCCAGACCAGTGGTGTTGGTGGTCCAGTTAGCAGCCGTGGAGTTAACCACGTAGTCGGTTGCCCCGGTAGTTGGGAAGGTCACGATGATCTTGCCTTCGGTGGCGGCACCGGCAACAGATGGGTTTACGCAGACACGACCGCCGGTAGCGGTAGTTGCCTTAAGCGTGTCCAATCTTACGAAACCCTTCTGAAACGCTGGTAAAGCGCTGGCCTGACCTATAAATGCCCAAGATGAGCACGATAATAATGTTACGGCGGCGACCGTCAGTAACCCTGTTGACTTCATTTTGTGTGTTTTGTTGTTTTTTGTTTTCATAGCTTTTTGTTTATGTTTTTTGTTATTAATATTACTTCTGGCCCCAGTATGCCAAACATACATAAGCATTGTCAAACTTTTTTTAATTATGTAAATAAAATTAAAACGACGCGGCCGTGGTTATCGTGAGAGTATCTTGATAGTCACTTGCCGCAGGCGTAAGGGCCGCGGCTTTAGCCTTTAGCTGAAAAGAGCCGCGTCCAGCGGTTATAGGTACCGAGCTGGAAAAAATCGCTCTTATAGTAGAGTTTAGTATGCCGACATTTTGGCTGGCTACATTATAAGGAGCAGCTATCGACAACGGACCGCCTGAACCTTGGGCCACGCTAGAACCCTGGGCACCAAAGCCAGTGCTGGCAGGAGTTAAATCGGCGCTGGCCGAAGCAATGGTAAAGCCGTTGGAGTTACTTTTGAGGCCGCCGTTGGCGGAAGCGACGTAGACGACCGCTCCGGATTCGGCATTGGTATCTAAATCTATCCAAATCTTTTCCGGAGTGTTTATGACAGTCGCGGGCAGTAAGCTACCGAAACTAGTGCTATACGGCGGAGCGGTTTCGGTGTCGGAGGCCGACACGTCAATATCGAATGTTATGCTCAGGGGTACGGTTGAAGCTGAAGCTGTTGGCCCGTATTCGGTTTCGGTAAAACTACCTTGGAAGGACTTAACTTTTATCTTATAAGCCGTGTTATAGACAAGACCAGTAACCAACTGCCCCGAGCCACTGCCCCACGAAGCGTAAGTCTGATAATCCTCCGGGCCTAGTACGCTACCCACCGTATTATCGTTTTGAATATATTGCGTGGTCGCGAAGTTATCGCTTGATATCGCGATCGCGAATTTAGTATCGCTGGGGTTAGCTCCGGGCGCGACGGCAAAATGTAGCTTATTATAGTAGCTGGCCGGGTTATCGAACGTAGGCGCGGTTGGCACGTACGCTTGCTGGACATTGTTATTACCGGGGCGGCTCTTAAAGTTGGTGCTGGTCGATTCCTGGTTACTGACTTCCCCAGTGGTGCCATTAAGCGAGTAGTTAGTAGAAGTTGAGCTGCCAGTACCTGGGCCTGTGCTGTAGTTATTCAAGGTGTAATTACTGCTAGCCGGCATGGCCGCGAAAACTAGTATTCCGGCCAGCATCGAACGCGTCATAGTCGTGAACATGCTTACAGTATACCGCTATTTCCAGTGGAAGGATGACAATAATCGTAGCGACTCGCTAGCGATGTCGTCACTCGGACTTTTAGTAACAAACGTAAAAACCGCAATCCGATCGCCGCGCGGTATAAAGATAGTTCTTTCCGAACCGTCAGCTTTAGTGGCGATCACGGCTTCCGATCCGTCTACGGTTTGGCTGGTAAGACTATAGTCGGCCGTATCTGTTGAACGATACGAGTAAGCGGAGTTTTGAGGTAATTGGCCGCCGGGAAGAATAGACACCGAAACCACCAGACGCTTTTCGTAAGAGGTGTCGGCAGTCAGCATGTACAGTTCCAGGTCGGAGTCCTTAGCAACCAAAGTCCGTGGAGCGTAGCGCGAAGTATACTCGAAACTAATATACTTACCGGTGAACGTTTTAAGCGTCGGCGCCGAAAGACTTGCTCTTGGCGGAGGATTGGTTACATTCGCCTTATTAGAGGCCGTAGACCATAAAAACACGGCCAGAGTAACTACTACCACTACCGCGGTCGCGGCGCTAAGCCGCTGCAGCATTTTATTCTCATAAGGGCTCATACTAGGTGGACTTTTCTATTCATTAACTGCTTTTCACGCCACTCGCCTATCCAGAAACCAATAACTGTCAGAGCCGCGCCGGCCAGCACCATTATGGCAATTTTTATAAATATACCCGCGCCTGGCTTGCCATTGTCGGTGGTAGCTAGCGCTGATTGGCCGCTGTTATTAACTAAGGCCACCAACTGTAGGAACGACTTATTACCCTGCTGATCGGTGGCGTTAATGACAATAGTATAACCGCTATTGTCTGATGGCCCTTTGGCGTAAGTATGATTAATGTCAAAATTGCCGGCCGCGCCGCGGCTATACAAATCAGTTTTACCATCACCCCAACCAACACTAACGGCATATGGAGCCGTTCCACCATTAACGACTAGTGGCCAGGCTAAGTTATCGCCGGCGTTGGCGCCCTTATAAAATGCCACTGTCGTAATATAAAACTGGCCTACGGGCGCGCCCAGCGGATTAAATTCGGACGTACCGCTAAGCTGAGCCCCAGGTGGCGCGAATTTAATTGTAATTGCCGCTGAGTCCGGGCTAACTTCATCGTTAGTGTTATAGGCCCGGGCAATTATAGTATTGTTACCGATAAAAAAATCTATCGTCAGGCTAAAAGAACCGTTCTGACAGATAGTGTCGCCGGCCAGAACTTCGTTTTTGAATATCTTAATTAGAGTTCTGCCGACGCAAGTACCACGAATAATCTGCGGCGAGGAAGTAAAAACTTGGCCATTGCTAATACTGGTAATCTGAGGCGCGGTGGTTGGAGGCGGCCCCGGCACAACGGCAAAGGTCTGATAGCTACCCCCGCCTTCCGTACTGGCCGAAGCGCTGTGGCTAACACCCACCAAAATGACCGAGACCAGCAAAATAATAAATAGCAGGCTGGCATAGGACGTGTGCTGATGGGCTATTTTTTTACCGGTATGGTGAGCCGGCACCAGCTTAGTTTTTGTTTTATTGAACATATGTTTAATTATATATCACTTATCCGGTATGCGGTACCCTCGAGCTTGCTTAGATTAAAGCTTAAGGGTTATCATTAGGTAAGAAATATTATGGACAAAGATAAACCAACTAAAGATTCAACTGGCAACTCGTATTACGGGGAGAGTGATTCTCTGGAATCTCTTGATTCGTTAGACCCGATCGTTGATAGTAAGGTCGTTCCAGAGCCCTCCAAGACTCCCAAGCCTCCGTATAAAATACCGATGGGTATATCTAAGCGCGCGCTTATTATCGCCGGCACCGCTACTTCGGCGATAGTTATTGGCGGGCTGATCTTCGTTTTAACCCGCCCTCACGATCCCAAGGCCCCAACACAAGCTCCCGGCACTCAAACAATTAGTTCGGAAACACTCAAGAAAGTGTTAGTTAACGGTGGTTCGTCAGATAACCTACAGCAAATTACCATATCGCCAAAGGTCTTATTCTTGAACGATGTCACGGTACAAGGCAACGTGGGGCTTAAAGGCAAGCTTGATGTCCAGGGCGCGACCACCTTTCATAGCCAGGTAACGGTTAACTCCCCGCTATCAGTGACCGGCGCGGCAAACTTTGGGGGTAATATATCAGTCAGCGGCACTATAACTACCGGCGGACTTAATGTCGGGTCATTAACCGTCGCTAACGTTACTATAGGTAATAATTTAACCGTCGGTGGCCATATTGTTCCGGGTGGCGCCAAGCCCAAGGCCGTGCCAAGCGTAGCCGCCGGTGGCGGCTCGGTAACGATTAGCGGCAACGACACCGCCGGCACGATCACTATCAATGTCGGTGGCGGTCCCATCACCGGAGAATTGGCTATAATTAGCTTCAAAACCGCTTTCGGAACTACCCCAAAAGTACAACTAACTCCTATAAATAGCTCGGCTGCCCAATTACAGTATTACGCCACCCGTTCAGGCGACTTCTTTACGATCGCTACGGCGAGCACGCCTGTGGCCGGTACTTCATACACTTTTGATTATCTGGTTACTCAATAGCTATAGAAGTCGCAACAGTATATACGAGGCCAACAACCCAGCCCCAATTATGCCAAAGGCTATCAGTAGCGTAAGTAATAAACCCCTAATAACAACCGATTTCGTTAATGGGTTCCGGCCAATTGCCACGAAACTACCGCGAGCCGATCCATTAATCAAAAATCCGGCGATACCAAAAGTTAGTACCAACAATATGAAGCTGACTACGATAGCTATTGTCGATACCGGACGGCCAGCTATGGCATTGGCGGCTTTTTGAACGGCAAGTGGAATAGATGCCGAGCTGGAAACTTCTTTTTTTGGATCAACGTAGTAGCTGACTTTGACTAGAACGGGTATCGCGCCAATGTAGACGTCTTTTGGCTTACCCGCCTGATCTTTAAGCGTTTGCTTGATCGCTCCCTTGGTTTTGGGGTCAAAACTGGCTTGAGCGACACCCACGATCCAGCCACTTTGAGTAGTTCTTTGCCCGGCTCCGGCCACTACCGAGGTAGCTATTTTATCGCCAACTTTAATGTTGCCGCCGATGGTACTCACGAAGGTTTGAGCCACGGAGTCGGTAGCGACAGTAATCTGACCGGGCTTAACATCGCTAAGACTGGTCCCGTCTGAGGGAATAATAACTCCCACCAATTTTTTGCTATTGGCGTTACTAGCGCCCTCGACTATACCGGGGTTAGTCGATAAGCTGACCATCATACCGGTTTGCAAATGCCCGTTTGCCGCCGGATAGAAAAAGTGGCTAGCAGCTGAGGCCGTTGCTGGTACGGCCAAGGCGAATAAGGCCGCGACTACTAGCCAGTTTCGGAGTTTGCCAAATATAAGATGTTTGATAGGGTTCATTATAATAGATTAACGTAAAAGAAAGAATATCGTAGTGCCAGCGATAATAGCGGTGACTGCCACCATCGCCATAACCGCGCCGACAGTCCGGAAAACCGCGTACTTGGCTAACGGATTACGCCCAATTGAAATTATGCCACCGTAAATAGAGGCGTAGACCAAAGTGACTAAAGCCATAATAGCCACCATGGCCACGGCCATACTCATGAGTACGCGAATCGTAGACACGGTATGTCCGGTTATGGATCGACCTATCTTTTGAAGCGTCGAGGATTTATCCTGAGTATTGCCATTATTATTAACGCCCACGGCGATACTTACGTTTACGAACCCGACCGATACTTGTTTTTTGGAGCCATCCTTATCGGTCACCTCCTGGGTGCTCGCGCCCTGACTATTGTCGCTAAACTCCGATTGAGCCAGACCAATGACCCTAGATCCGTCGAGCGCTTTCATGCCAACGCCCTTAAACGGAGAAACCGCTATTTGATCGCCAACTTTAATGTCGCCGTTGAGAGTACTGACTAGGGTTTTGGCATTGCCGCTGGTGGCGACTTGGACCTTACCTACGGTTTCATCTACGGCCAGCAAAGAATCGTTGGCACCAACTGCTACTCCTACTAATCGCAAGCCGTTTTCGACGCTAGCGGCCTCCACGAAATCACTGCTCGTAGGATCCAGACTGACAATACTACCAGTGCTTATATTGACTGTCGATTCGTAGGAATGGGAGATGTTGGCTGATGAGGCGCCGGCTGGAGCAAGCGTGAGAGCGATTAAAGCTCCCGACAATACGGTTAATAAAAGCCTTAGGTGGCGTGAACTACTCATCTTGCTTACGATTATACCAATCATCCCCTCCTTAGACTATCTTAATAATCCCTATGTGCTACGCAGGGTATATTTTACTTCAAATTACCTGCTATTTACCTTAAGCGATATCACCACTGTATAATTAAGCATCACGTTTAATGTTATCCACAAGCGGTCAAAATCATGTTAGAAATCTAACAGAAATGCCAATTAATGGAGCCTATGATTGCGGTGCAAGCCAAGAAAAATCGATGCTTGCTGAAGAGTAATAGGGGGGACATTATGGGACGACCAAACCATTCCGCATCCATATCCATATCATCCACATCGACCGCACTACCAGCCTCGAGCGTTGGTTCCAGTGCCCCTTCTCTTATTCCGAACAAATCTCACTTCGTTAAAAAATTACTACTAAGAACGACCGGCTTGCTAGCTATCGTTAGTGTCGTAGGAATCAGCTCCGCGGCTGATACTGGCGAAAACAAACCACCACCTCCCAGTAAAAACGCTCAAAAAACTACTAGCATCAACCTTAACGCCGGGAGCGAACAAGCCCCCAATGATTTGAACGACATCAACAAAACGCCGGATAATCATACGGTTGTCGGTGGAAGCACGTCTAACAGTTCCCACTCTTCCTTTAACGTGACGGTAAACGATCATCCAGTCGCCGTTCCGGAGAACGGTACCAACCAACAAGTCATTACTTCGCCAGATGGTGGCACGACTACCATTACGGTCAATAACTCCACGTCCGGCCAAGGTACCAATTTTAACTCCAGCAGCACGACTACCAATACCAATACTTTTAATAATTCAATCCACCAGAATACCGTAATCGAGCATAACTTTGGCTCGCCTTAAATAGGCTTCTGGTCTTTCGACGCGGCTTAGCTTGCGAATTAATTAAGCTACCCCGCGTCGGGCGATCAGTCCGAGAATTATAAACCTAATATCTACCAATTAAGGGAGGTGATATATGAAAAAACAAGTAATACGCGCCGCTGCCACCACGGTTATGGGCCTCAGCCTTATGACTGGGTTTGCTGCCGCCGACATCAACACGACTGGTCCCAACTCGACCAACTCGACCAGTACGTCCGTGACAACCACGGACACCGTGCTGAACGATAACAATCTGGGAGCATCCAACGATAATGAGCAAAGCTCCAACACCGGAAGCGCCGACAGTTCAGGCAACACAACTGCTGGTGGCGCGAGCACGGGCAGCGCTAGCAATAGCAATAGCTTGTCAGCGTCCGCTAGCATCAACAATGTTAGCTCCGGCTTAGGCGGAGGCGTTCTAGTTGTTCCACCACAGGGCAACATCAGCAACACCGGTCCAAGCTCAAACAACACTACTAGCGCTACCGTTAACAGCGTTACGAGCGTAAACAACATCAACACGCTGCAAGTTAGCAACAATAACAACCAGTCTGCCTCATCAGGCAGTGCTTCTGTTACCGGCAACACCACTGGCGGATCAGCCAGCACTGGCAATGCCAGCAACACTAACAGCAGCACTTTCAACTTCAACGTTTCTAACTAGAACCCCCACTAGCTAGTTCGTGAAATTAAGTTGACGCCAATCAGTAGGGGGTGTGTTACGGCACACCCCCGTGGATGGCACCAATTATCATTTATCCTTTACTTACCTAACTACCGAGGAGACACCTAATGACAAACCCGCGTATCCTTATCAGAAGCTTTTATCTCAGCGTTGCCGTCAGTCTTGTCGCCACCATTTTATTGCCCGTCAGTTTATTAGTTTCGGCCGACGACTGTGTTCCGCCACCGGATACCGGCACCGGAGTTCACCGTCCGGTTGGCGCTGACGCCGCCGCCTTTACGTTCAATTGCGGTAATGGTTTGTGGGAAAGCGCTCACTACACTTATAACCCGACAACTGGCCTGACCACCGCCAACGACCCGATAGTTTATACCTACAACCCCTCAACCGGAAAATATGATGTCACCACTTGGGTCTTCAACGCGCCAACTTCTAATTATGTTTCTGTTACTCAGTCAGTTACTTCCCCGCCAGCCGGCGCGGCTGTAATTGGCGCGCCAGCTTTAGTGACAACTGGTGGCAACAGCATTAATGGTACGGGGCCTGGTTCTAACAACACCATAAATAATACTGGCGGCGTTACTAATGGCTCTAGCATTAATGGTACCGGGCCAAATTCCAATAACACCATCGATGGTACCGCCAACAACACTACTAACATAAATAACGGCACCACTGCCGGCATGACCAACACTATCACGGCCGTAGCCAACACTGGTAACGCGCTTACCCTTGGCAACACTACGGCCGGCGGCGCGGGCTCCGGTAACGCCCAGGATATTGCTAATGTAGTTAATTTACTCCAGTCATCAAGTAACGCGCTCGATGGCAACACGGTCACTTTTGTTGCCAACATAGACGGCGACGTTAATGGTGACCTACTATTCGATCCCGCTCAAATCGGGTCAATCCAGGCGGCTAACGTTAGTAGCCCGACTGGAACTAACGACCTGACCATTAATAATCTACTCGACGCCAGCATAAATAACACCATAGACCTAACGGCCACCAGCGGTGACGCGACCGTCTCAGGCAACACCGCTGGCGGCGATGCCACCACCGGCACGGCCACGACTATCGCCAACGTCGTTAACCTAATAAACTCGGCGATTAGCAGCGGAAAATCATTCCTTGGCGTAATTAATATAAATGGCAACTTAAATGGCGACATACTTATTCCTCCCGACTTTGTCGATCAACTTATAGCCGCCAACGTACCGACTGTAACTATCACCAATACCGGACCGAACTCCAATAACGCCATTACCACCAACAATGGCTCCAACAACACTAATGTCACCAACACCAACAACCAGGGTATAACCAATAACGTCAACGCCTCGGCCAACAGTGGTCAAGCCAACGTTAACAATAATACTAACGCCGGTAGTGGTAGCAGTGGTGACGCGGCAACTAACATCACGGCCTTCAATTTAACGGGTAGCAACGTGATCGGTAGCAACAGCCTGTTAGTCTTCGTGAATGTCCTGGGAACCTGGGTTGGCCTGATAGTTAACGCCCCTCCCGGCGCCACGGCCGCCCAACTTGGCGGTGGCATTACCCAAAACACCAGCCAGGCCAACAACAACACTACCATCAACAACGATACCAATCAGACTATAAACAACGATATCCGAACGGCCGCCACCAGCGGTAACGCCACGGTCTCAGATAATACCAAGGGCGGTAACGCCAATTCGGGTAACGCCAAAGGTGCCGTTAACCTCTTAAATGTCCAGAACAGTAGTCTGTCGCTTTCTGGCTGGTTCGGCATACTCTTCATAAATGTCTTCGGTACCTGGCATGGTAGCTTCGGCGTAAACACCTCAGCCGGCGATCCGGTCGCGGCCCAGAGCTCCGGCGGCGAAGGTAGCGCTGGCACGGCTTCATTCGTTCCATCCCAATTCGCTACTTTCCTACCTAAAAGTGGTCACGGACAGTTCACCATAACCGGTGGTGCCAATGGCCAGCCAAACATTAATTCTGATGCCTCGACCAACGCCACGGACGCCGTAAATGCCGTCCTGGCTGCCAGCAGTAATGTCGGCTCTAAAACATCTCAACCAACGCTCGAACAAGCTCAAAGCAATTTCAGAAGGACAGCCGCCATCATTATGGCTTGCGTCATCCTGTTCATCATCGGCGATGCCTACTATGCCCGCCGACACTCCCACAAAGCCAAGATCTAGCCGCTAACCCTTGTGTTTCCCCTGTTTTTCGGGTAAAATACACCGGTGCCAAAGCACGTGGGGACATAGCTCAGTTGGCTAGAGCACCTGCTTTGCAAGCAGGGGGTCCAGG
>CAZQPT010000018.1:0-15244 GCA_964595295.1 uncultured Candidatus Saccharibacteria bacterium
GTAATCTGGTACAATAAACACCTATGAGCAACTACTTCATCACTACCTCGATTCCCTATGTGAATGGCGAGCCGCACCTCGGACATGCCATGGAATTCGTGATGGGTGACGTCTTGGCCCGCCGCGCCCGCCAACAGGGTGACGAAGTAATCTTTAGCATGGGTAGTGACGAACATGGCGGTAAAATCGCCGAAAAAGCCGCCGAAATGGGCCTGACGCCAAAAGCTCTGGCCGATAAAATGAGCAAAAATTTCAGCGATCTGGCCGAAAAACTCAACGTCAGCAACGATCGGTTTATTCGAACTACAGACGAAGGTCATGAACAACGAGCTAAACTGATCTGGAAAGCCCTAGAAAAAGATCTATACAAAAGTAAGTACATTGGCTGGTACTGCACGGGTGATGAAGCCTTTTTTAGTGAAGCCGAAGTTAAGGCTAACAATGGAGTTTGCCCAAACCATAATCGGCCTTACGAGAAGATCGAAGAAGAAAACCACTTCTTCAAGCTCAGTAAATATACTCAGCCTATCTTGGAAGCCATAGAGAGTGGACAACTCCTGATTGTCCCGGAAACCAAGCGCAACGAAATTTTAAACGTGCTTAAAGACGGGCTGGACGACATCAGCGTTAGCCGTCCAAAAGACAAAATTGACTGGGGCATTCCGGTGCCTGGTGATGCCAAACAAGTTATGTACGTCTGGTTCGAGGCGTTAATGAACTACATAACAGTTTTAGGCTACCCGGAACACGAAGATTTTAAGAATTTCTGGCCAGCCAATGTTCAGGTCATAGGTAAAGATATCATAAGATTTCACGCGGCTATTTGGCCAGCCATGCTTATGAGCCTGGGTGCTGAACTACCTAAAACGCTCTACGTTCACAGTTTTATAAACATAGATGGCAAAAAAATGAGTAAAAGTTTGGGCAATTACGTTTCGCCTAACGATGTGATTGATAAATACGGTGCCGATGCCTTTCGCTATTACTTCCTACGCCACATTCCAAGTTACAACGACGGCGACTTCACCTGGGAGTCATTTGACGCCGCCTATAACAGCGAGTTAGCCAATGAACTCGGCAATGCTGTCCAGCGCACGGCTGCCATGATCACCAAGTATCAAAATGGTATTATCGGCGACGTTCCGGCTGCCGAGCACGACATCGCTCAGTACGAGGAAGCGCTAGCTGCTTGTCGCTTCGATCGTGCCCTGGACGAAGTTTGGGAGCAAGTCCGCGGTCTTAACCAGTACATCGATCAGGAAAAACCGTGGATGATCGCCAAAGATAACGACGAAGACCATTTGCGTGAAGTTTTAGCCTACCAAGCCAGTTCATTACTTGGCATTGCCACATTGCTGGAGCCATTTTTGCCGGAAACAGCCGAAAAGATACAAGCCGTCTTTAGCGAAGGTATTGTGCGGCCAATCGCTGCCACTCTTTTTCCCAAACAAGAAGACGAAAAGGCAGAATAGTTATGGAACTGGTCGATACGCACTGCCATATCCAGTCGGCAGGCCTAAAAGGTGCCGGTGAACGTGGAACCAGCGAAATGTGGGCCAAAAACCCCGCCTTAACAGGGGATTTACTGGTTTCGGAAGCCGCCGCGGTGGGCGTAACGCGTCTGATTTGCGTCGGCTGCGACCTAAGCGACAGCAAATTAGCCATCGATTTCGTTCAAAAACACGAAAATTGTTGGGCCAGCATCGGATTGCATCCCCATGAAGCCCAAGATTATGCCGGAAATCAGGCTAAATTAAATGAATTCGCCGCCCTGGCAAAACAGCCAAAAGTAATAGCTATAGGTGAGTGTGGCTTTGATTTTTATTATAATCATTCGCCAAAAGAAGCCCAGATAGAAATACTAAAATTTCAGATGGAGTTAGCGCTGAAACACGATCTGCCTATGATATTCCATGTTCGTGAGGCTTTTGCCGACTTTTGGCCCCTGTTCGACAGCTATAAAGGTATCCGTGGAGTTGTCCACAGTTTTACGGACTCGGCCGAGAATTTAAGCAAAGCCGTGGAACGGGGCTTATACATAGGTGTCAACGGTATCGCCACGTTTGCCAAAGACCCGGCCCAGATTGAAGTCTACCGGACCATCCCGATGCAAAAACTACTACTAGAAACTGACGCCCCCTACTTGACTCCCACCCCTTATCGTGGTAGTATAAATGAGCCCAAACGTGTGGGGACCCTTGCTGACTTCCTGGCAGAATTACGTAGCGAAAGCCGCGAAATTTTAGCCGCGACTACAACCAGCAACGCGCGATCACTGTTCGGGATATAACCAACTTATTATGAACAATACCAATCCTTACCGAAATAGCCAGGAAAAACAACCTCTCAGCGAGAGGGACGTCATTGAAGGTCTCCGAGTAAGGCTCGTTAACGGTACCAACAAGATTCGTCTAGCGCTTTATCGCTACGACCCAACCGTATCCGTACCAACAGCCCAAATATCACAATTCAAACCAAAAACCACCCCAGTACCAACTCCAGAAACTGTCACTCCGCCGTCTTCAGGCGCGCTCGACAACGTGGTTGATATGATGGGCTGGACTAATAACCAAGAGGCGGATCCTGAGTTTCAACTTAAATTCCATAGCTATGAACCCGAGATGGCTGTTGCGGAAACCAGAGATACTATACCGGAGTCACTAACTAACGTCGTTAACATGGCCGATTGGGCCCAGAATCGCGAAGAGAGCAACAAATTATCAGATCAACAAACCAGGGAAGCAGCGGCTAACGAAGCTATTGACAGGGCTTTTAAAGAGGCGGCATGAGATTAATCCCTAAGATTATGCCACTAACGGACGAACAACGTCGCGCCAATTTGGAGCGAACACTGCTTCGCCGTGAAGCCAAAATCGGCGGCCAACTGTTCGGCGCGTTGCCAAAAGACCATGATCGCCAGTTCTTTTGCTTAGATGAAAATACCTGGATTTGGCACGAGGAATGGATTCTCAATGGCAAGCGCCAGGTAATCACTACGCGTTACGATGTTCGAGCTAATGGCGTTATTAAATCCCAGGATGGTCGACCTAGCCAATATGTTGCTGGAGAAGAAGCCCGAAATCTTTACCGAGCAGTAGAGATTTATCAACAACGCGTCGATGCTGAATATCAGAGCATGCTTCGCGCTGCCTAAGACTTAATGCCTAAGCCATTAATCTATCTAGACTATGCCGCGGCCACTCCGTTAGGTGATACCGCGCGGCAAGCTATGAATCCCTTTCTGAGTGACAATTTTTATAATCCATCAGCAACTTATAGCCTGGCGCTTGATACGAACAAGGCTCTGGAGGCTGCCAGGACCAAGGTTGCTCACTGGCTTGGGGCCAAGCCAAGCGAAGTTATTTTTACCGCCGGTGGCACGGAGGCTAATAATATGGCCATTCACGGCATCACGCGTCAATTTCCCGGCTCCAATCTTGTTATAAGTAGCATCGAGCACGAATCAGTGCTGGCTCCGGCCCGGCGCTACGACTACCACGAAGCATCAGTGGACATGAAGGGTCGACTGAACCTCGATGATTTAAGGGCCAAAATAAATGATAAAACAGTGCTGGTTAGCATTATGTACGCCAACAACGAAGTTGGCACGGTCCAGCCGCTTAAAGATATTGGGCAACTGATAGCCAATGTCCGACATGAGCGTCAAAAAGTAGGCAATAAACTTCCAATTTACTTGCACACCGATGCTTGCCAGGCGGCTAACTATCTTGATTTGCACGTGGCTCGACTTGGCGTTGACTTGCTAACCGTCAACGGTGGAAAAGTCTATGGTCCTAAGCAAACCGGCGCGTTGTATGTTAAGGGCGGAGTCGAATTAGCACCGCTAATTGATGGTGGTGGCCAGGAACGCGGTCTCAGAAACGGTACTCAAAACGTGGCCGGATCGATTGGTTTTGCCGCCGCGCTCGATGAAGCGCAACAGATCAAAAACGATCAGCTTAGGCAGTTACAAAAACTACAGACGCATTTTCGAATATTGCTCTCGCAGCAAATTCCGGAAGTGATTATAAATGGTTCCAGCAAACACTGTTTGCCTAGCAACGTCCACGTTACGATACCGGGATACGACAACGAGCGTTTACTGATTCAGCTAGATGAAGCCGGCATCATGGCCGCCGCCGGCTCAGCCTGCAGCGCCAGTAACGAAGAGCCGTCGCACGTTCTCAAAGCCATGGGTTTGAGCGATAAGCAAGCTCAAGCCAGTCTGCGCTTTACTATGGGCCGGACGACTACTATTCAAGAAATCGAGCGCGTCGTTACCGTGCTTAGCCAACTGATCAACCAGCAGTAAACCCGCTAGTCTATCCTGGATGTAACCAAAAGCGGTATACTGGCTTAACATGACGCGTTCGATTATTAAGAAAAACAGCCGATTTTTAGCCCTGCTACTAGTTATTGGGCTATTTTTTGTAGCCATGCCAGCCGCTAATGCCGCTACCGATAAGCCGGCTGCCACTAAACCAGCCACGACTACCAAAACAGACACCAAAAAAGAGCCACAGGATATTTCCGGCGCTGTCACCCAAAGCTATAGCGCTGATCCGTCTGTCCAGGTGGGAATGATCGTTCAGCTCAAGGAAAAAGACGGAGGCACGGTAGAGCCACTTAGCAGCAAAAAGAGCAAGAACATACTTGGGGTTGTTATCCCGGCCAGCTCGGCGACAATAGTGCTGACACCGGCGGCGGAAAGCAAGCAGCAAGTGCTTGTCGCGACTTCTGGCAAGCATAGCATCATCGTTAGCAATCAGAACGGACCAATCAAGATCGGTGACTATATCTCAATTTCGGCGATTGACGGAGTTGGCATGAAGGCTAACGATAAACAGGACGAAGTTATCGGTAAGGCCGCCGGTAATTTTACGGGAACAGCCAATGTTATTGGCTCGGTCAAGGTTAAAGACCTGGCCAACAAGGAAAGCACCGTTACGCTAGGTCGCATAAATGTTGATATTAATATCACTCATAACCCCTTAACCCAAAAAATAGTCGATTTCGTGCCGGCATTTTTGTCTGGCGTAGCGGTTGCCGTAGCAGATAAACCGGTTAGCGTAGCTCGGATTTATTTATGTACCGTCATCTTGATCGTAACCGCTCTGCTCTCTGGTAACATGCTCTACAGCGGTATCCGCGGCGGCATGGTAGCTGTCGGTCGTAACCCGTTATCAAAGAAGTCAATTATCAAGAGCCTTATACAGACAGTAATGGCCGGATTGATTGTTTTTGTTGTCGGCATAGTTGCGGTATACTTATTATTAAAGCTTTAGCGCTTTATAAAGGTACTTTTTGAACATATAGCTATGGTGGGCAAACAAACATGACAATCTGGTGGCTAATACTAATTCTGGCAACCTTGGCCTGCATTGGCGGCGCCTTTATCTGGCTGGCGCTTCGTATCGGTGCTTCAGGTACCGGCAATAAACCTAAAACCACGGCCGGTTCGTTCGAAGAAGCTGCCGAACAAGATGTCGAGCATATCTTTAACGAGCAGTTCCGTGAGGAGCTTCGTAACCGCGGCCGACTTCACTTCGAAAAAATTATCGGTGAAAACGCTATGTTTCTGCAGCAGGATCTGCGTCTGACGACTTCTCAGCTTAACGAGTACATGAAAACTGAGATTACTCAGAAACTTCAGGAAGAATTTAGCAAGTACGAGCAGTCAATTATGGACGCCAAGCAACTGGCTATCGAATCAATCGAGAAGACTAACGCCGCTATCGACGAGCAGCGCCAGGTTATCGGCATGGAAGTGCAAAAAGAAATCGTTGCCGAGAAGCAACAGATGCTCAAGCATTTTGAGTCAAATATGGCCGACATAGTCAACCATTACGTTTTAGCGGCTGTTGGTAATCAGATCGATCTGAGCGATCAGCTGGAGTATATCCTGGCTGACATGGACGCTAATAAGGCGGCAATTATAGAGGACATTCAGCGTGGCGCGTGAGGAATTGGCAGATACGCCAAAAAAATCTTTTCAACTGCCGGTACTAGTTGCCAGCCCGGTAGATCTAGGCCGTCTTATTCGTGAGTTGGAAGCAATAGATGGCGCCGTTCTAAAAACTAAGCTAAAAAAAGATGAACACCCTGAGATGCCAAAAACCAGCCATCTGATGGACCAGACTATTCAGCTAAATAAAGTTGATCTGGCAAATGACACTCACCGTAAACAGCTACAGGAGTATCTGATACTTATTAAGCAAAAGGCGCCAATATTGCATATTAGCTTTAGTGCCGACCCGACTAGTGCTTTCATAGAAAAAATCATGGCCTGGCTAAGGCGTGAAATTCACCCCCTAGTGTTATTAACCATTGGTCTGCAGCCCAACATCGGCGCTGGCTGCGTCGTTAGAAGTACCAATAAATACTTCGATTTTTCGCTTCGTAAAGATTTTGAGAAAAAACGTGATTTACTGCTCGGAACGCTTGGGGCTTCTGAGGTCGCTGCCGCTAGACAGCCATCGGCCGCGGTCGCGACTGTCGCTCCACAAGCAGAGGCGAAGGCATGAGCACGGGCAACAAACATTTTGACAGCCTTGTTGAGGCCGGTAATCCGGTTGGTGAAGTTATTGCCGTCGAGAAATATCTTGTTAAGGTCCATGGTCTACAGCCCTGCACGGTTCATGCTCTGGTTATGTTCGATGACGGCACCAAAGGCTTCGTACACCAAGTTAATAGCGACCATGTTTTGGTATTGCACTTAGGCTCGGAAAGTTTACGAACTGGTGTCGTGGCCGTAATTCAGCACCAGGAATTAGTAACTAAAGTCGGCAAAGATTACGTTGGTCGGGTAATCTCGGTAACCGGAGATCCTTTGGACGGCAAGGGTCCGATCGCGGCGGCTGATGTTTGGCCAGTTTTTAACACTGCTCCAGCTCTGTTTGAACGGCGACTTGTCGAAGACCAAGTCGAGAGCGGCGTATCGGCGATTGACGCCTTATTTCCGATTGTTCGTGGCCAGCGCATGGCCATGCTAGGCGACACTAAATCCGGTAAAAGTACTTTGGCCACCCAGCTGACGATTAACCAGAAAAATACCGATCAACTGGTTGTTTATTGCATGATTGCCAAGCGCCGGAGCGACGTTGACGCCTTGCTGACACGACTTCAGGAGAGTGGTGGCATGGAAAAGGCGATCGTGGTCGTATCAACCATGTTCGAATCGCTAATCATGAGCTACATAGCACCTTACGTGGCCTGCGCGCATGCTGAGTTTTTGTGGCAAAAGTGCGAGCAGGACACGATAATTATTTATGACGATCTTACCTCGCATGCCCACGCTTACCGTGAAGTGGCGCTGATGTCCGGCGTTAGTCCGGGCCGTGACTCCTACCCCGGTGATATGTTCTATGCTCACTCTAGTTTGCTGGAACGAGCCGGTCGGCTTGATTCGACCGGAAAATGCTTAACTAGCGTACCGATGGTTCATGCCGCTAACGGTGATATAACAGCTTATCTTCCAACCAACATCATGTCGATCACTGACGGTCAGTGGATACTCGATATGGAGACATTCCGCTCTGGAATTCGTCCGGCGCTTAATATTGGCTTGTCGGTGACCCGTGCCGGCGGTGTCGGTCACAATAAACGTCAGAAAGGCTTTGCCGCTACTACGCTTAAGACTCTGGCCGCCTATCGCCAGGCCGAAGAGTTCTCACACTTTGGCTCGGAATTAGCAGTTGAAGCCAAGCGTGCCTTGGTAACTGGTAAAAGAATCTTTGAAATTTTAACTCAGGCGCCGCAAGACACGTTCTCTCTAACAGCCCAGCAACTGATGTTTGATCTGGTTCTAAACATGGCTGACGGCGAAGATATCGATCTTAGCATGCTCAAACTCAATGCCAATGACTATGCCAAAAAGATTACTAAGGACGAAGAGTACGACGCCGTTAGGGACGAACTTAAAGCCAAGTGCCTGATAGTGCTCAAGGGCGCTCCAGAACCTGCCAAACCTGCCGAAGCACCAGCGCCAGAGCCAACTAAAGCCGAGGCTAAGGCCGATAAAAAAGCCGCCGAAAAGGCCGAAAAAGAATCAGAAAAACAAACCAAAGAAGCCGCCAAAGAGGCTGATAAGCAGCCTGCCGAGGACGCCAAAGTATGAAAAGTCCAAACGACATAGCTAAAGAAGAGACGGCTATGGCCACCTTGGTCGAGCTTACCAGCGCTTTCGAGGGCATCGCCAGTATGCGAATCGCCCAGATCAAAAACCAAGTGCTGCAGTCAACAAAATTCTTTGACGAGCTATGGGCCATTTACTCACAGCTACGGGTTGATAGCTTATTTAACTTCGGTCGCGGCAAAGCTGAGGGCACTGTTATTCCCAAAGAACTGTATATTATTATAACCGCTGAGGGTGGTTTTAGCGGCGACATCGACCAAAAACTGGTTCACTTAATGCTCGAAACTTACACTCCCGAAAAGAACGATATCATTGTCATCGGCCATCACGGTGCCATGCAATTAGCTCAACGCGGCATAACTTATAAAAAATACTTTAAGTTGCCAAACAAGGACCAAAATATTAACGTCACGCCTATTATCCGTGAAGTAGAGCAGTACGCGTCGACTAAAATGTTTTACCAGGAATACGTTTCGCTGATGGTTCAGGACGTTAAGCGTATCGAGCTGAGTAGCGCCGTGCGTGAAAAGGGTAGTGCCAGCGAACGCCCGGAGGATATTATTAGCGAAGACACCTATATTTTTGAGCCAAGTACTTACGCTGTTGCGGCCCACCTGGAACGCTCCATGATGCAAATCGCCGTTAGCCAGCTGATTCTTAACTCCAAGCTAGCTCAATACGCTTCAAGATTTAGGGCTATGACCGGTTCCCACCAACGGGCCGATGAAAGTCGAGCAGACTTGCACATGGAATTTAACCGGGCCCGGCGAGCTATTAAAGACGCGCGATTAAAAGAAATCATCAACGGCATGAAAAAAGCCGGTGGAGGAGGGAAGTAATCATGCCGGGTGTAATTACGACCGTAAAAGACCTAGTTGTCCGTGCTCAATTTGATGATGACGCGCCAAATATTAACGAATTAGTCGTTGTTGGTAACGGGCACGAAACACAACTAATGGTCGATCATATGGAACCCGGCGGCGTAGCTTTTTGCCTGAACGTCCGCAGTGACCTACGGATCACTAAAGGCATGTCAGTCGAACGAACCTACAAAGGCATCGAAATCCCAATTGGCGACGCCACGATTGGACGGATTCTAAGCGCGCTTGGCGATCCGCTCGACGGTCAGCCACCAATCGAGGGCGAAGGCGTTATTAAGAAAGATATTCTTAAACTACCGCCAAAAAGCACTAACTTTAGCGTAGCTAAGCCAGAAATATTGGAAACTGGCATCAAAGTCATGGATTTCTTCACGCCTTTCGTTAAAGGTCGCAAAATCGGTATTATCGGTGGTGCTGGTGTTGGTAAGACCGTCTTAACCATGGAAATGATCAACAACATAGCCCGAAGTGGCAGTGGCTTATCCTTCTTCGCTGGTATTGGCGAGCGTATTCGTGAAGGTCATGAACTATACGTGACGCTTAAAGAAAATGACCTGCTCAAGAACACTTGCATGTTCTTCGCACAGATGAATGAAAACCCTGTCCAGCGTGCCCTAGTTGGCGTGGCTGCCACCGCTTCGGCCGAGTACTTCCGTGACGAGCAGAACAAAGACATCCTGTTCTTCGCCGATAACATGTTCCGTTACATTCAGGCCCGTAACGAGCTGGCTACCATTTTAGACCAGGTGCCAAACGAAGGTGGTTACGAGCCGACAATTTTCTCGGACGTAAAAGTCTTGCAGGATCGCCTAAGCTCCAACGAGAACGGCTCTATTACGTCGGTTCAGACAATTTATGTCCCGGCCGACGACGTATCAGACCCGGCCGTGCAGTTTATTCAGCACGAAATGGACTCGATTATCGTGTTGTCACGTAAAGTCGCCGAACAGGGCATTCGCCCGGCTGTCGACCTAACGCTTACGACATCTTCACTGTTAACTCCAGAGGTCGTTGGCGAACGACATTACCTGCTTAGTGTTCGGGTACAACAGCTTCTCCAGAAGTATGAATCGCTAAAGGGCATCATCGCTATTATTGGCGAAAACGAACTGTCACCAGCCGACAGGTCTGACTATGCCAAAGCCAAGAAGTTAATAGACAACTTTACCCAGAACATGAACGTCATGACCAAGCATACCGGTGTCGAAGGTGATTTTTTCACTCGGGAAGAAACCTTAAAGAGCATTGAAGAGATCGTAGTATGAGTGATGCCCAGTCGGGTGGCGTTGACGATACTAAGGCCATCGGCCAGCAAGCGGCACCCGCAACCAAAACTGAGGCCGAACAACAAAAAGCTGCCGGAGAATACAGCAAGGTCGAAGCTAACGGCTCATTGAGCATGAACGTTAAGGTGCACTCGCCGTTTCGTGATTACTATGATGGTCAAGCATTCAGTCTGAGCGCCGAAAACATAACTGGGCCATTCGACATTTTGCCTAAGCACCACAGTTTCATATCGCTACTTAGCCCTTGCGAAATCGTTATCAGAACCGTTGATCAAGGCGAGCAAAAAATCCGCATTTCCGGTGGCATTATGCATGTCAAAACGGATAGAGTTATTGTCTTTCTCGACGTATAGTCGTTAGTTGACAACAAAGTAGTCAAAGCCGAACGAGCTACCAGCTGGTGGCGCTGTCGAATCGCAAATACTAAAGTTCGACGCGCTGCGGTTCACATAGTAGTTTATGGTTCCGGAGTCTAAGCCAACAGGCGTAATGATTACGTGCGGCGTACTGTTATATTTGGTGGCAAAAGTAATCGTGATAAAACAGCCTGCCGATGCCCCCGTACCGACGTTAACTGTTACGGCTCCCGCAGTATCTGACCCGTTAACGCTGGATGAGCCACCGTTGCCCAGGGCTGAGCCATTGCTTCGAGTTGGAGTAGGGCCGCCCACGACTATGTGCTTAGTCAAGATAAGATCGCTGTTTAGCTGAAGATTTGAGGTTGTAATCTGGGGAGCCGATATAGCGCCACTGAACGTCGCGCCACCATTAACTTGCAAACTTTTCGCGACAGTTAGTGATCCCTGGATACCCGTGTCACCAGCAACCGATAGGTCTTTGTTGATTTGAGCCTGACCAAGTTGAGTAGTGCCGGACACCGTGATGTTCGATAGCGCTACGGTACCGCCAATACGGAGGTTACCGGCCACCTCCAAATCCTCACGAATCAACACTTTACCGGCGAATACGGCACTAGACTGAACATTTAAGATCTGTTGCGTGCTACCGACTGTGGCATCGCTGGAGGCTACCTGTTTTAAGGCGTCCGCGGTGAGTGACTGCGTCTTGAGCGTACTGGTTGTCGAGGCTTTTTTACTCTGGAAGTAGGCGACTGTCAAAATACTACCGGCAATTACCAAAATAAACAGGAACATTATAAGGTATAGATTAAATTTAACTAGATTATGCTTAAGACCACCTTTTTTAGGAGGCTCAGCTTTTTGACCACCGGTACCATTGGTCGAAGTAGCATCTATAACCCCGTCAGATTGTGGTTCTAACGCGTTAACGTCATCATTGGTTGTTTCCAGGCTAGCCGCTTCTTCTTCGGCAGCTGGCTTGGGTGTTTCTGTCTCGGCCATAGTATTACTACTATCATACTAGAATCGGCGGGTAAGCGTAAACAGATTGCCTTTTGACGAAGTTTGCAGCATTATATATAGAGTTATGGCGTGGAAACAAACAGCAAAATATCAAATAGCCCTGGTATTCCTGGCACTGTCGGTATTATTGATCCCGGTATCTGTTTTTGCCGCTCAATCATCATCCAATAACTACCAAGTAAACGAGGTTTTCTTTGGTAGCGGTGGTGAGCTTCACGCTTGTTCGACTGCCTATTGCTCTAAACAATCCGCTGGTGAACTGGCTGTTGGCACCACCGCCAGCAATAGCTATAAGGCACAGGCTGGTTTTAACACAGACCGTACCCCATACATAGAATTCACGGTTAGCAACACTAACGTTAACCTTGGGACACTCAATGCCACGACTACTAAGACCGCTACGGCTACTTTTTCGGTAAAGGCTTATCTCGCTCACGGCTACAATGTGGTTAACGCCTCCGGACCGCCAACAAATAATAGCTACTCGATGCAGGCTCTTGCCACGCCTACCGCGTCGAGCGTGGGTACCGAACAGTTTGGCATAAATCTAGTCGCTAACACGGTGCCGTCAATTCCTGGATCTGCTGATCCTACCTTTTCGCCTGACGCTTCATTTAGTTTTGGCCAGGTCGCGCCGGATTACAGCACCACTAACCTGTTTAAGTACGCCGTAAACGATACCGTGGCGTTCTCGACTGCCAGCACCAGCTTTACCACCTACACGGTGTCTTATCTGTTTAATGTCAGCCATGTAACACCAGGTGGCGTATACAGCCTGCTTCACGTCCTGGTAGCCACCGGAACATACTAGTAAATCGACGGGCTGTGGATAACTCAAGTCATTTAATGAAAAACTATTGTTGACTAATCATAACCGTGATACCATTACCGAGTACTACATAAACAAAAACAAATTGCTCTATGAATAACCCGGTTACATTTACCTTTAACACAGCTTTACTGCGGCGAGTAGCTTGCCTTATGCTAGCCGCTCTAGTGGCTATCGCGGGCATGCCAATGCTTGGTAGTCAGCACGCGTCCGCGCAGCAGCTATCCAGTCGAAGTATCCAAATGAGTGACGCCTCCACTAGTGGTAACGTCAATATTACGTCGGGAGTTGGTAGTGGCGTTGGGGTAACCTACCGCGTGTCTTTCACGTCTAAAGTTAAGGCCAACAGTATTATCATCGACTTCTGCAAGGAAGACCCAATCATTAACGATACTTGCACGGCACCGGCAGGCATGTCAGCCGCCAGTAGTACGTTTGTGGGCGTAACAGGAAAAGTAAAAGCGGCCAATAACTGGTCTCTGACACCTGCGGCAGGACAACTTAAGCTAAACAACACCACATCCGGTTCTAGCACCGACAGTATCAGCCAAACTGGTACGGCCCTAGTGCCTGTTAACGAGGCTCAGGTATTTGACATCAACGGCGTAACAAACCCTAACCTTACGGCTTGTACGGTGGCTGGAGTTACTAACTGTACTTTCTACGCTCGAATTTATACCTACGCCAACAATACTTTTGGGGCCTATGTTAGCGCGACCAACGTCGGAAACAACGTAGTCGATTACGGTGGCATCGCGCTTAGTACAAGTACGGTAATTACTATCACCGCCCGTGTCCAGGAATCCCTGACTTTCTGCGTGACAGCTGCTGATCCAGCAACATGGTTAGCCGCCGGAAGTGGTGCCGCAAATGACTGTAGCGCTTCGGAGGTGGCCGCCGCTCCGCCGGCCTTAACCCTAGGGCACGGTTCACCCACGAAAGTCCTGGATAATAACCAGGCCGACACGGCCAGTATATGGAGTCAGCTATCGACCAACGCCACTAGTGGCGCGGTAATCAACTTGGTAAACAGCAACGTTACTTGTGGCGGCCTGAGCGCCGATAACGGAGCGACCTGTGCTATCCCAGCCGTTAACGGCGGTGCTGCTACGGCAGCCGCTGCCAATGCGATTGAAACAAATGCCGGTACTGCCGCTTTCGGTATGTTCGCGAGCGATAGTTCTCCTGCCACTGGTGGTGGTGTTGGCACGATAATACCAAACGGACCATATCACACCGCTGGCCATGCTAAACAAGAAGTTCCTGCTGATCCTGACACTTGGTACGGTATGGATACCACTACTACACAGGTAAATGGCAACACGCCAGCCACTACCCCTGGTAATGTTAAAGGCCCGGTATCTGGTGTCGCTAGCTTCGGTAGTATTGTAGCTAGTACTGCTAGCCCGACCTTCCACATCAATAATAAGTACATTTTCGCGGCCACTGCATCGCTACTAACTCCAGCAGGTATTTACACGGCCAACCTGAGCATGATCGCTACGGGCACCTTCTAGGACCGGAAATGAATGAACTACTCATTCGTTTCAAAACGACTAACAGTTAAGACCATACTAATAAGTGTCGGTTTAGGGCTCATGCTGTTTATAGTGCTGTGGCAGATTCTATTTACGCCGGCTTATGGCGTTCAGCTAGGAGCCCGTTCCATGCAGTTGGCAAGCAGTCAGGCTGGCGCTACAACTGACTATAGAATGAGTTTCACTTTGCCAACAACCGGCACGCTAGGCTCAATAGCCGTTGAATTCTGTTCGAATGATCCTTTTCCGAACACGTCTTGCACCGCGCCGGCCGGCATGGACGCCAGTGCCGTCGTATTGACTGGTCAAACTGGCGCTACGGGCTTTAGTATCGATCCAGGCTCGACGGCTAACAACATAATTCTGACCCGACCTCCGGCCGCGGAGACTACGATTCCCGTCACTTACGATCTATCTAATATCGTTAACCCGTCTTCGCCTGGTTCGTATTACGCCCGTATACAGACCTATGTTACCTCTGATGCCAGTGGCCCGGCCAGTGATTATGGCGGCTTGGCATTCGCTACTACTAACGCCATAACGATTAGTGCTACCGTTCCACCCTATCTAATTTTCTGCACGGGCGTATCAATACCAGGCAATAACTGCGTTAATGCCAGCGGCAACTTCGTGGATTTTGGCGAGTTATCGCCGGTTAACGCCCGGGTCGGCCATTCTCAATTTTTAGTAGCTACCAACGCGGTTGACGGTTTCGGCGTAACTGTTAGCGGCTCAACTTTAGCCAGTGGTAATAACGCCATTGCCGCTATGTCGGTTAATGACGTGTCCCGTCCCGGATTACCGCAATTTGGCTTTAATTTACGGGCTAATTCAACACCAGCCAATGGCAATGACCCGGCCGGCCCGGGCACCGGGCAGCCGTTGCCAAACTATAATCAGCCTAATAGTTATCGGTTTGTTTCCGGCGACAGCCTGGTTATTAATCCGGCACCTGACGACGTACGGGTCTACACGTCTAGTTACATAGCCAACATTCCTAATGTTCAGCCAGCAGGTATTTACGTGAGCACGCTGACCTATGTTTGCTTAGCCCTATTCTAGGAGTGGCACGTCTTGTCAGAGTTTGCGCGGTTTGGTATTATTAGCATTAATACAACAGACAGATAACAAGGGGAAAATAAACGACATGACACGAAGCTCTATCAGGAGATCCCTATGCTCCGTACTGATAGC
>CAZQPT010000019.1:0-9748 GCA_964595295.1 uncultured Candidatus Saccharibacteria bacterium
TTAGCACGACAGGAAATTGTTTGATATCACCCAATAAGTTGGCCGACCGCATTTCTTGAAAAACAATCTTATCGGCCTGGCGCAACTGTATTCTGGCATCGGCCGTTAACAATGTCTTGGTTACTGAAAAGTCTTTTAACGGTTGCTCGCCTAGGGCAAAAATTACCCGGTTTACGGTATCTCTAAAGTGCGCTGGCAAAGCGCTACCTAACGTGGCCAACTGCTCCGGGGTAAGGTCCGTTTTTTCTATGGCGGCTACCGACAGATGAGAACGTTCGTCGCCACCTACTCCAATGCTACGAATCGGTAACAGGTGAACCGTCGAATTAATCTTTAACTTGTTTAGTAAGAGCTGGATCTCGGCTTGTTTTGGGTCAGACATAAACTGCTCGTCAGGTGCTCCGGCGGCAATGATCCGGATAGCCGTGCCCGGACCGGGAAATGGCTGGCGATCGACCAGTTCGTCGGATAGTCCTAACTCACGGCCAAGTTCACGAACCTCATCTTTAAACAGGTCGTCTATGGGCTCGACCAATAATCCCGCGGCCTTAAGCTCCTGCACTTCTTTGACCTGATTGTGGTGCGTCTTGATAGTCATGGTGTGACTGTCGCCTATGCTATGTCCGCTCTCGATGCGATCAGCGGCATTTGTTCCCTGAAGCAACAACGCTTCTTTTAATTTAAGCTCCGATATCAGTCGATTCTGAATTTGAACGAAGACTTTGCCAATGATCTTACGCTTGACTTCCGGGTCCGTGACTTTTGTTAGAGGACCATGCCTGAGGCCGTCAATTTCAAGGTTGCCTTTCTCGAATTCCTCGGCGGCGTCAATTTTTTGAACCGCCAGACCAGCGTCTTTAAGGTCCTTGATGACCATATCGTCCTCGTCGCGCATGAAGCCGCTGTCGATGTAAAAAGCGTGTAAGCGCTTGGCCAGAATTACCTTGGCGGCGAGCGTGGCGGCCACGCTAGAATCAACGCCACCGCTAACGAAGGCGATTACGTGCCGGTCGCCAACCTGCTCAGAGATCTTAGATTGCTTGTCTTTAATAGTCTGCCTAAGTTGTTTTTGCCGAAAATTATCATCCGGCTTAAGCCCAGCCACTAGCTCCAGAAAGTTCTTGAACAACTGATAACCCTCAGGCGTGTCGTCGAACACCTCGGGATGAAATTGAACGCCGATTTTATTGCCTTTAGCGATCGCCGAGTAGGCGATAGAACCGTCAGCCAATTCGTGCGAGCCCAGCGTAGTGAAGTCTTCTGGCATAGACTTAACAAAATCGCCGTGCGTAAACAGCCCCGTAAAAGCTTGTTTGATATCGTTAAATAACGGATGAGTGGTGTCGACAACGGTGGTCACCCTGCCGTCTTCACGAATAGCGTTTTTGGCGACCTGGCCGCCATGCGCCATAACCATAGCCTGCATGCCGTAACAGATGCCCAAAGTCGGTAGTGGACTGGCCCAAATCGCCATGTCAGGCTGGGGCGCGGCCTCAGCATGAGAGCTGGCCGGACTGCCGGAGACTATAACCGCGCCGTATTTATTTTTTATTTTAGCCAGTGGCGTACCAAGAGGTAAAATGTCGGCCGGGATGCCCTGCCGTTGCACGGCTTTACGTACCAAATCGACATATTGCCCGCCAGCATCGAGAATAGCCACTCGGTTATGCTTTGTCATAGCTTATTGTAGCATTTAGTAGGGCTAGATTGCGAAGTCATAATGCCACCACTCATAGGGCCATTGTCTAAATCCGCACTGCTCCATGACGCCCCTTAGTAATTGGCGATTATTAATTTGGACCATGGTTAGCTCAGTCGCGTCAGCGTGAGACTTTACGCTAAAATCGTCAAAATCAGTACCCATATCCAGATAAGTATCGTCGGGACGAGCCAAAGTTAGATCGATAGCCAGTCCTTTACAGTGATTCGAATCTTCGAGAATATAAATTTTATTAAAACCATCGTTTACCGCCCGGAGCTTCTGCTGAACTTCATTTGGACGATACCCGTCCCAGATAACAATTCTTAAACCTTGAGACCGAAATAATGTCGCGGCCTGCATGAGTTGAGTAGCGGCCCCCATTTCAAGCTGTGGTACGACATCCACGTATAAAATAGTGCCCGTAATATTATTGGTCGTAGCGTAGCGTTGATCGACTAAGGCATCGGGAATTAAAGACAACAGGTCTACTAGCTTCACGGACGGCCCTAGAATTGCTTAAGATAATTAGTGCTAAAAGTAGTGGTCAGAGATTGACGCTGCTCGTATCGCTCTTTTGCGAAATCTACAAGCTTTTGCACGAGCTCGACATTGCTAACACCGGCCTGATTCCAGTTGTGAGCATATAAATCGCCCGGCAAGGGATTTATCTCGTTAAAATAAACTTTGTTGGTTTTGCTATCGATTAACATATCAACTCGGGAGATACCGCTACAGCCGAGGGCTTTATAGACGCTCAAACCAACAGCTTCGGCGGTGGCGTAAATGTCTTTGGGCAAATCAGCTGGTATTTTGCTATAGCCTTGAGCGCCTTTGTTGCCGCCACTTTTGCCTTTTTTCCCACCACGCATGTACTTAGTATCGAAATCAAAGAAATCTTCGGCTTGGGTCATTGGTTGCTCGAGTAAAGCCGGTTGAGGCTGATCGTTACCTATAATTGGCAATGTAACTTCTATGAGATTACTGACAGCTTCCTCGATAATTATCCGGTCATCGTAGTGAGCGGCGACTTCTAGCCCGTTGGCCAGCTCAGCTTCGTTAGTAACCCGGCTAATCCCAATGCTTGAACCCAGGTGAGCCGGCTTAACGAACAGTGGAAACTTTAGAGACTTAACAATGCTTTTGGCGACTACTTTAGGCTCAGAGACATCTGATTTAGTAAAAGCCAGAAACTTTGATACCGGTATATCGTTCGCGACCGCCAGCTGTTTTGCCAAGACCTTATCCATGGCGACCGCCGCGGCACTCAGACCACAGCCAACATACGGCACACCAGCCAAATCGAGTAAGCCCATTAGAGCTCCATCTTCACCGTAAGTACCATGCATGGCTGGGAATACTACATCAATTATTGTCTTTTGCTTGCGTGCCGCTAGTCCGGAGGTTTTGATTAATGTCATGCCGCCATTAAATTGAACGCTGACTGGTTGAGTTTTTTTAAGATAATTTTCTATGTCGCCAGAGGTAAAAAGCTTAATATCTTTTAGCTCTTTACCGCTGTACCAGCTACCGTCTTTGGCAATGTAAATGGCTTCCACGTGATATTTTTTGGTGAGCTCAAGCGGTTTGATAACACTTGCCAGAGCGGTGATCACAGAGACGTCATGTTCTGCTGAGCGGCCGCCGAATATTACTGCTATTGTTTCCATCAGTTTTAGTATATACAATTTATGTCACTAGGCGTAGTTATCGGTCCAGTCGTTCTGCATGACAACTAGGTCGCCACTGGCTACAAAGTGTTTTAGACTGGTATAAAATTCAAGCGGATTTGATTCTATTCGTAATTCGCCCTTGAAGTTTTCTACTTCCAAACCTTGTTTGATATATTCTGTAACCGAGTTTCGCATAAGTACCACAAGATCGGGCTGAGCTTGGGCGATTAACTTACCTACTTCAACGTGAACAGGTTTGGTTTCTTCGCCCTGATCAACCAAGCCAGGCGTGACATACACTTTCCGCTTAGCTTCTAGCTCCTTGAGCAGACCGGTGCCAGCACGAATGCCCTCCAGATTACCGTTGTAGGTGTCGTCAATCACCCATGCCCCAGCTAATTTATAAGGTTGCATGCGATGTTCGAAAGGTTTTGTTTGAGCGATGCCAGCGATTACCTGCTCATCGTTTAAGCCCAGCTCCAGAGCCATAGCCGCCACGAAAGCGATAAACCCCACGTGATGATGACCCAATAACTGGCTGTGTAATTTAAGCTTCCGCGTAGCCTTTTTAATAACTAAACTTGTGCCTGTTAGCTCAATTTTGACATCGCTAACTTTCCAGCCCAGGGCTTGATGCGAACCAAATACTTTATAAGAAGACTTAATAAATGGTTTAGTACTCGGCGAATCGCCATTAACGTAAACGTTCTTGCTTTCTAAGTAACTAGCTAGCGAGAAAATATCTTTACCTGCGGCTCGCAAAGTTTTATAACGATCAAGGTGAGCTGGAGCTAGACCGGTTATTACGGCATGCGTAGGATGAGTCAATTCAGCAAAGCGAGCCACGTCGCCAGGAGCGCCTTCGCCGTACTCGATAATCAAAATGTCTTCGTCGCCATCAAGTTTTCTGGCAAACTTAGCATGGCTAATACTGACGTTTTTATTGGCCGGGGTGGCGGCTACGTTCAGTCCTTGGCTTAAAACCGTGTTGAGCATTTCTTTCATCGTGGTCTTAGCGTAGCTTCCGGCTATAGCAATCTTGACTCCAGGATGTTTAGCGAAAATCTGTTCCGATATCACTATTTGCTGTCGCTCGGCTGGCTGACTAATAAGCAGGCGTCCGAGTAGTAGAGGCACGACCATAAGATAGGCCCACAATATCGGGTAAATAAGTACTAGAGCCGCCGCGAATGGGATAGCGCCGGGAACATCGTGCCGTGAGCCAAAGTAGGCCAGCAATAGGCAGGCGACCAGATACAAGGCAATTCCTAGGCGCAGTGACAGCAATAATAGACGGGCAACTTTAGTGCGATCTAACGTTCGGCGCCGCATAACGCCGCCGAAATCTTTGGTACGCCCCAGCCATTTTAGATATGGTCCGACTTGATACTCCGTACTTTGAAGCATGTAGACTAGGACTTTTGGGTAGCCAGGCGAGTACAGGCTTATAAAGTTTTTGATCATTTTAGGAATTCCGTTATAAGCTTAGTTGTTTGTACTGGCTGGTCCTGGTGGACAAAATGGCCGGCATCGGCAATAAACTCGAGTCGTGATCCTTTAATTAGAGCCGCGTAAGTTTGGCCATAAGACACAGGTGTGGCCTGATCATTTTCCCCATAGACTAGCAATGTTGGAATCGTTATTGTTGTAGCGTCTTTTTGGACATCTTGGCGAACGGTTTTTTTAAACGTTTCCTCTAGACCAGGAACTATTAGCATATCCGAGCCGGCAACTACATAAAGTCGAGCACGTAATGACCGACGACTGGCCTGCGGCAACCAAAGAGTAGCCACGTTTCCGGTTTTAGCGACTATTTTAAGGGCTGTACGCTTGCCACCGCCCTTATTTCTAATGCCCGATGCCGCCAAAAGCACCAACTTAGTTGGCTTAAGTATGCCAAGAGCAATCGCGCGGACTGCTACGGCCCCTCCGTTACTGTGGCCAATTAAAGCGTATGGCGGCTCTAGCTCAAGTTTTTTGAGTAGAGACTGAATAAATTCGGCGTAGTTATCGAGATCCCAGACGTCTTTTGGTGCTTGCGTACTGCCAAAGCCAGGCAAATCTAAAGTTATTACCTGGTATTCTTTGGCGAGGTTCTTTTGAAGTTCAGCTAATCCTTTGCTGTTATCACCCCATCCATGAAGCAAAACAACCAACTTGCCTTTGCCGCTAATTTGGTATTGCGTAAGAAGTTGATTAACTAGTATTTGCATTAGCTTAGTATAACAATAAAAAGACCAACATTTTACCGTTGGTCTCATTAGTTGGTGCGCGGGGCGGGACTTGAACCCGCACGCCGTTAGGCACGACATTTTAAGTGTCGCATGTCTACCGATTCCATCACCCGCGCAGATGTACTTTTTTATTCTTGCCACGATGCGTAAGCTGTAAGCTATGGCAATTCGGGCATAATATTCTTAAATTTTCCAGCCTGTTATCGTGCCGATTGCCGTTTATATGATCAAGTTCGACCGGAATCCGTCCATCTTCTGATATTTGTGCCCAACCGCATAGTTCGCATTGGGGTTTTTTGAGTCCTTTTTGAAATAATTTTTTCTTTAATTTGTAGCTCTGAACAAGACCATTCTCATTTAGTAATGCCTCGACCGGTTGGGTGCTTTTTAGCACATAGGTCAAACCCCTATTCCAACGTTTGCCAGTAAAGTGGCTAGCGTCCAGTTTTAGCTCATCTACTCTCCGTTTTATCTGTTCGTAATTACCTCCTGCCGGAACAAGCTTAAGAGCTATTAGGACTCCCCTATAGCTTCTAGCTTTTACGAC
This sequence comes from uncultured Candidatus Saccharibacteria bacterium, assembly GCA_964595295.1. Lineage (GTDB taxonomy): Bacteria > Patescibacteriota > Saccharimonadia > Saccharimonadales > UBA4665 > RYN-405. The sequence continues at coordinate 6,154 of CAZQPT010000019.1, forward strand.
TGCTAGAGCTAGATCTTGATCTGTCCACGACCTTTTTGCTGGCATTCTCGAATAGTAGCATAAGCTACTATTCCATACTATAGATTATCCTACTTGTAAAGGTTCCTGGAGGCACCGAGCAGGATCGAACTGCTGTACGAGCTTTTGCAGAGCTCTGCCTAACCACTCGGCCACGGTGCCATGACGTCCAAGTGTGTATTATAGCGTAAGCGCGCCTCTATACGAAGAAGTTATCTCTGAGCTGGTGGTGGTTGCGGAGTCAAAACCGTTGCTTCCAATATTTCTCCAGTGGCAACACCTTCAGTATCTGGAGCTACGGCTTCAGGCTTAGGAATTTGCTCTCCACCGCTTCTAGCTAGCACTTCCAGTACGATTTTTGCTAGAAGATCGGTTGTTTCCTGGGCCCCATGGACCGCGAAACTGCCAGTTTCACGCGCCAACCTTAAATACTTAATAGGTGATAAAACTTCTTTTATCATACGCACTTCCCCACCCATGGATTTTTATAAAATTTATCAAAAGGATAAGTCTGGAAAATAAGTAACACTCCAGACTATCAGCTGACTAGATTTATTCTCAGTAATATATTTAACCCGGGTAGGTTACAATGACTTTATGAATCCAACCGACGTAATAAAGTCATACCTTAAAGAGCAACATATGATGCAACTGGCAACCGTATCCGACGGACAACCATGGTGTTGCACCGTTTATTTCGTTACCGATGAAAATTACAACCTATATTGGGCAAGCGTGCCGAGCCGACGCCACAGCAAAGAAGTTAATAACCATCAACAAGTCGCAGTGGCCATCCCAGTTAAGTTCGTAAAAGGTCAGCCGGTGGCTGGCTTACAAATCGAAGGCTCTGCTAAAGAGCTGGCGCCGTCACCAGAAATCAGAGCCGTTGCCAAGAGCTACGCTACTAAGTTCAACCGTGACGCTACTTGGGTGGAAGATATTGTAGCCGGTAAAACCGAGCATCGCCTATATAAGCTTACCCCGACCTCCTATGTGCTGTTCGACGAGTCTAACTTCCGGGAAAATCCACGCCAAGTATTCACGAAATTATAAGCTGAGTTAGCGCCTTCGGGCACTAGGAGTCGGTAAAGCGTCCGCGCTCATAGCTGCCGCTAACACGAGAGGTAGACTGCCCATCATAAAAGCCGACATGTCCATACCCTGCTCAGTCGTGGGCGTAGTCGGAAAACCTTCGTAACCAGCAACGCTATAGCTCTCGTTCTTAATAGCTTCAAATAGTCCGTGCAAAGGTGGACAAGTCGTAGTTAGGGTGTTGTTAGCTTCAACCCGGGCTTGTCTGGAATCGTTCAAGGCAACCGCGGCCGGCAGTACGTCTACCAAAGGGTTGATCAAGGCTCCATTAAACATGCTGTCGAGGCGAGGATCGTTCAGGCCCAAAGTTGCCGACTCACAACCTCGAAGTGCCAGCGCTAGAAGCTTAGAGCCTGCCTCGAACTTATTTATAATTCTATTTCTGTGGGCAAGGCGAACAGAAGCCAGCGCGATTGCTTTTTGGGCTAACTCCACGCTATATTTGGCTTCCATGGAGGGGTCGTCCACGATTAACTCGATTCGAAATAAACTGCCTTTGGTCAGTCGGCTAGCCAGATCATTCGGGCCAAGCCCCGCTAAAGCTTCGCCTAGCTGATTAGCGGAAGATGCCATTAATTATGCCGCTTCGGCCGCCGGTGGCTGAGTTCGTAGCTTATCTATAATACCGGCAAGGATTTTTAGGTGCATTCGGCCACCGTTACGGTAGGCTTCTTGATTTTCGTCCTGGCCAGACAATCTTCCTTGTTTTGATATGCCTGAGATACGAAGCGATTGCTTATTTAAACCGTCACCCATACTATTCAACAAAGGGAACTCGGCCAGACCTAACTTTTTATTAACAATGCCCAGGTCTCTACTGCCTGTTGTTTCGCTTGACGCGGTTTGTGTTTGACGCCAGGCGTCCATGATTGCCTCCTCCACTATATTGGCCGGTACTTGTTTTAGCGACCTTATGATATCAACGAATTCAGGCTTCGCGCTAGCAATTGCCATAGCGATGGTATCAAAGCCCAGGGGTGTATTTGACTTCTCTGGCGACGTTCCGTAAGTATAGACTAACTCGCTGACGCGTCTGCGAATTTGGATCAAAACTTCCAGGTCCTGATCCTTTAGTACGCTCTCTACCGTGTCTTCATTGCCAGTGGCCGCTTCGTGAGCTGGGCTCATCTTTATACCAACATAGTCAGGATTCTTGGTCTCGGCCACAATCAGGCCAAGTTGGTCAGGACTGGCTTTTGGAACGCTTAATAAAAATGATTCCGGAAAAAACAACTCGCCATCATCTGTTGTTTCAGTTTCGGATAGCGGGGCTTCGGCCTGCTCTAAAGTTATAGCGCCGGTTAGTCTAGCGACTGCCGTGGCTATTACCGAGAAACCTCTGGCAAAATCTTCCTCTTCGGCTCGCATGTCCAGACTGGCCGTAAGCCCTTTAGGTTCGACTTTGCTGATTACCTTAGTGGCGTCACCAAAGACAGATCTTAATCCAACAAACATGCCACCCATGTATTTATCTTTCTTCATTGGATCCATTACTACGTTTCTTCGCGTTCTTTCTTGATCGAGCAGCGCTGTCGCGTACGGGATGTGCGCCTCTATAGCAGTGACAGGCATTTTTTTAAGTGGCTCGCTTACTTCAGGACTACTGGCCAGTAATAAAGCACAGGTATGGGCGCCCAGCATTTCGCGTTGCGCTCGGGCCCTTAGCGAGGAATGTTCACTTATTGCTAGCAACCGGCCTGAATCGTAGCTACGCAATGCTTCGCCTACGACTTCCGAACGGCTATCAACGATCTTTTCGACATTCATTACGCCAAGTATGGTTACTGGGCCCGTCAATTCTTTGGTGGCTTCGGCTAGAGCAATACCACTACGATCTTTCCAACTTTCTTCGTCAATCCCGCCCAAACCAAGTCTTAGCCTCGCCTCGGCAGACTCGGGGAGCTCATTGAATCCACCACTTATCTTTATTTCACTCATATTAGTCCAATAATAACATATTGGACATATTATGACAAATGTGATTTAGCTCACATTGTCTATTTTACTTCTGTTTTGGGGTGTTGGGACTTAGGGTGTTTGGACTTTTCCTTATGGAGTTTTTTAATTAAAGTGTCATTGGACTTTTTAAAGTCTTTTTTAAGAAACAGGGTTTCGTTTTTCTTGTCCTGGGCAATAAGGGCTTGGCCGCCAACAACTTTTTTGCCCTTTAGCCCACGAACGTCTTCAAACTTAGCCACCAGAACTTTAGCGTCGGTCGTGGAGCAATCGAGCGGCGTGTTCTTAAGATATGCGTAGTCTTGAATCTGCTTGTTGATTTCTTTTTCGGTTATAGCATGCAAGGCGTCGTATTTATACAAATTGTCACGGGCTTTTTCGGCGTCTTTAGGTACCCATTGGCCGGCATAGCTAATGCGGGTCGCCCATTTTTTGTGCGTGGTCGCGTGTTTGCTGTTCTCGGATTTTTTATAGATTTCCAGAAGCGCCGACCGGTAGTTAAGCTTGGCGACTTTTTGCTTGCAGGTTT
>CAZQPT010000019.1:9848-15162 GCA_964595295.1 uncultured Candidatus Saccharibacteria bacterium
ATTTCCAGAAGCGCCGACCGGTAGTTAAGCTTGGCGACTTTTTGCTTGCAGGTTTGGGGGGTAACGGCAGCGGATACGGTAGACGAACCTGCAGATACTACCAAAAGGCATAGCGTTAAGGCTAGAAGATATTTGCGCGTCATTATTGCTTATCCTTTGGTTTGTCGGGGTGAACGATAAATCTTGGCTGATCAATTGGAGTGATCCTTGGCTCGACCGTGGGATCGCTGTATGTCGGCTGTTCGCCGGAAACGACTTGGCTAGCTGGGTCTGGTTGGTTTTGAGATCGTGCTTTATCAGGGTCGTAGGCCATTAGATCGGCGTCGCTATATGACGGATTGTAGCTTTCGGCTAGTCTTCGTTGAACTATAATTCTAGCCGCCACTCCAAGCACTAATAGCAGCATCAGACTTACTATCGGCGTGGCGGGATTTATCGAACTACCCCTTCTATCAACCAGCGCCAATTTTACAATTCGCTTGGACTTGACCGTGTATTTTGTCTTATGACCGTTTTTAACTTTGTTGGCGCTGCTGAATTTGATGTTGCCTTTCCCAGCTGTTGTTTCAGTTTTGGTTGAGTCTGAGCTACTTTTGACTGTGTCGGCAGGTATTTTTTCCCAATCCGTACCATCAAAACCATATAAATCGGTGTCATCAGTGATGTCGCTGTTATCCTCTTCCAACGTCATATCAACTTCTTCCGTAAAGTCATCGACTACATTGCCTGTGTCGTCACGACAAACTGGTTGGGCCGTATCACCCACAACCGTACCTATGTCAGCCAAAAGATCAGCTCCGGTGCTGTCCGTAGACGAAACGCTACACGAAAGTGGCTCGCTGGTTGCTCCATCCGGTATAACCAACGTCGCCTGCTGGTCCGGACTATTTATGGTCGTGGTGTTTGTCGTAGTATCCGTGGCGGTGTCGGTTGGGTCTGTCGTAGGATCAGTTGCCGTAGTACTATCAGTCGGGTCCGGAGCTGTAGGATCCTCGGCCGTAGTATCGGCTGCTGGGTCCGCCGCTGTAGGGTCTACCGCAGCAGCAACATTTGAAGCCAACGGTGTAGTTGTTATCTCAACCGTCGATTCATCGGAAGTATTATCGTTTTCATCAAATGCCGAAACAATATAGACATAGGTTTGCGGATATTCAAGATTATCTGACGTGTCTAGCACTGATAGGTCGGTAGTCGTGTCACCGATATCTTCCGGATCATCAGTCGAGTTTTTAATCGTGCGCTGTACGCTATAGCTGACATTTTCACCGACCGGATCACCAGTTGAAGCCTGCCAGGTCACAGACACCGAGCCTGAGGCGTCCTGCACGGCAGTTAATCCACCAGGCGCTGTTGGCGAGCCCAGATCTTCATTCTCGTCTCCAAAATCATCCCCCTCGTCCGGGTCGATATCAGACAGATCTGTCGTGCCGCCGCCGGTGAGTAGATTCAGAGCGGCCGCTGCCTGTTTTGAGGCTTCACTGTCATCTGCTGGTACGTATCGCGTGCCGGTTTGAGTAACGACTTGCTTGACGTTTGATAAGTCAGTTTGGCTTTCATCGTTTTGATTGAGCCAAACCTCAAGCTTGGTCGTGTCGTTAGGGTTGATTTTAAACTGTTCGTTTAGGCCGTCCGTGTTGCTGGTCGCGCCCGATGAGAACGTCTCGCCGGCTGGTCCGGTTATGTGAAAACTCCGGAATGAATAGCCAGCTGGAAGTTGAGTATAGCTAAGCTGGTAAACCTTGCCGTTGCCGGTAGCCCCAATCCAACAACTATTAAAATGCACTTGTCCGTATTGAGCATTGCTTGCCGGCGTACCGCTGGAATCGCTGGTTTCATTATAGTTGTTACAGCTATGAGCGCTATCGGTAGTGTCGTAATTGACTGATTGAATGTGCAAATTAACGCCGCCTAAACGAGTCTTGCTGCCATCGGTATGGTAAATGTAGGTGGTGACCTGGGCACTGCCGGTTTTTTGGTTCGCTGGTGGTGGCGGTGTCGATGGGTTGCTTGGCGCGGGGCTAGGTGTTGGTGTTGGCGTGGCTACTGGTGGTGGCAGTGAACTTACCCGATCCATAACCAAACTTAGCGTGGTCGTTGCTCCGCTACTTACATGAAAAGTATCACCTGCGACATGGGGACTATTTGGACTGAGTACGAAGTTGAATCTTGAAGCTGAAGATAGCTTGTAGGTTCGAGGTCCGCCATCGGCGGCTGCCGGACAGGTTAAATGAACATGACCATGATTAGCGCCGGTGCCAGCATCAGTCGTTCCGCCGGTTGGGCTACACTGGACGCCGCTGCCGCCTTGATCGGTCACGACGTCAACGCTGCCAATTTCGTTACCGGCTGTAACCGATCCGTCGTACGTGATGATATCCAGAGTACCTGTTGGAATGCTGGTTGGGGCTGGCGCGGGCGTTGAGACTGGTGGTGGGATTGAACTTACTCTATCCATTACGACGCTTAAAGTCGTTGTCGCCCCGCCGCTGACATGGAACGTATCACCCGCGGGATGGGGGCTATTGGGACTCACGACGTAATTCAAGCGCGAGGCGGAAACAAACTTATAAGTTCTAGGTCCGCCATCGGCGGCGGCTGGACAAGTCAGGTGGACATGACCATGATTATCGCCAGTTCCGGCTTGAGTGGTGCCAGTTGACGGGCTACACTGTACGCCACTGCCGCCTTGATCAACCGCTACGTCAACGCTGCCAATCTCATTGCCGGTGCCGACTGAACCATCGTAAGTAACAATGTCTACCGTGCCGTTAGGCGCGCCGGCTGGTGCTGGCGTGGCGTCAGGAACCGGAGCCGCGACAGGCGGCGGCGTATCGTCATTCATAACTATACTAAGGGTAGTAGTTTGGCCACCGCTTACGTGGAAGACGCTACCTGGGGCATGAGGGCTGGCACCACTAAGACTGTAGCCGGCGCGTGACGCCGAAGAGAATACGTATGTCCTCGGACCGCCACCCGCGGCTGCCGGACAGGTTAGATGAACGTGACCATGATTAGCCCCTGCTCCCGCGTCTGTCGTACCGCTCGGTGGGCTACACTGGACACCGCTGCCTCCTTGATCAACCGCGACGTCAACGCTGCCAATCTCGTTTCCGTCTACTGCCGCTCCAACATAAGTAATAATATCGAGCGTACCGGTTGGAGTAGCGGCAAAGCTGGAGAGCGTGAGCTTTAGGCCGCCCGCGCCTACGAGACCACAGAACAAAACAATGGCTACATAATGAAGACGCCCTCTGGAAACCAGCAAAAAAAGACTTTTCAGGTCTTTAATTCTCAAGCTCTTTACTCGTTTCCAGGATAGAAGTTTCACGACTTTTTTCTTTTTAGTTTTTTTCATGTAACTCGTTACATTAACAGCCTTATGCTTATACAATATCCGTAATCTGTTATCGTGTCAAATCTTATACAAGGCTAGCGCTTTATAGTTTCATTAAACGAATGAACCGGTCTTGACCTCGCCAGATCTTTTATAATTGGCGAAGATGACGCCACTTGGCGATGCTTGGGATTCCATGAGCTCAAATGCCGCTGGCATTGCTCCTTCCGCGAATAGGCGTTTACCCTTGCCAAGCGTCGTAGGGAATATCTTTAGCCATAGTTCGTCAACTAGATCGTTCTTGAGCAAAGTCTGTATTAGGTTGCCGCTACCGTGGACCTGAAGCATCGGGCCGTCTTGCTGCTTCAGCTCTTTTAGTTTCGCGGCTACGTCTCCGTCAATAAGCACGGAGTTTTCCCAGGTCAATTTTGGCGACGAACCAGAAACGACGTATTTTGTGGCTTTATTGAATACGCCCGCTGGAATATCGCCGCTTTGGTTAGGCCAGTAGCCGGCAAAGATATCGTAGGTTTCTCTACCAAGCAGTAAATCGAAAGGCATACTCATTTGTTCGCCCATTATATCGCCCGAAAATTCATCCATAAATGGAACTGTCCAGCCGCCATACTTAAAGCCACTGGAGGTGTCTTCTTCTGGGCCGCCGGGAGCTTGCATAACGCCGTCAAGCGATATAAATGATAGGACTATAATTTTTCTCATGTTTTTATGTTAGCAAAGACCGTCTGAACTAAATGTTATAAATGTTACATTCGGAATGTTATCGGCAGGAATGATTCTTATCAAGGTTTTGCTGAACATATTGCGTCAAAGCTATAAACCCGCCAGATGTTAGCGGCGCTACGCTACAGTTACTAATAGCATTGGCCAGACTCGCGCCGCTAGGTCGCCAGTTGCCTAGCGCGTTTAAGTTACTCGAGGAGCTTACCGTGCTGCCAGTTATCTGCGTCCACTGAACGGCAGTTGAGTATAGACCAACTGTGGCGCCCTTAAGTTGATAGTATTTTGCTAAACCTTCCAAAGCCGCGGTATTACGAGCCAGGGCATCCGTAGATCCTGACTGCCAGGTATTCATGGTCTCTACGTCAAGCCACCAAGTATAGGCCGACGCCGACGAATTAATACCAGCTTTTTGCGCGGCGGGAACAAAGCGGTCAACATTAGCTTCTACGGAACGATTCCAACCATATTGCCAAGAACAAGCCGTGTCGTTAGCGCCAGAACAAGTTCCGTAAGGATTTGTGGTGGTAAAACCTGTTTTGTCTACGTTGCTAGTTGGCCAGGTTGTGATTTGAGAGATAACCTCACCAGGATTAGCCGTGTTTACATAGAGCTGAACTTTAGGCTGACTAGAACCAGTTTTGGATCTATTTGCCCAAGCCAACTGATCGGCGAGGCACGGATTAGTTGTCGCGGCCGTGCCACCATTTACGCCAGCGATACCAAAATATTGATCGGTCGGCAGTCTCTTGCCGCATTGAGGATACGAAATATCATAACCGACTAGTTCTGGGGCGCTCGGTGCGGCTTGTTTTGCCGCGAATGCTATAGAAGGAATCAAGACGACGGCTAATATTGATACGGTGAATAGCGGTAATAATTTTTTCATATAAAGTAATTATACCAAACAAAAAAGATCATTTTTACCAGTCTTGTTAATTTTTAAGCTCGTAATATTTTCTTCATAGCCTTGCCTTTGGCCAACTCGTCAATCAGCTTATCCAGGTACCTAAGTGATCGCATAACCGGATCCTCGATTTCTTCTACGCGAACGCCGCATATCATGCCCGTGATCTTAGTTCGGGCTGGGTTCATTTTGGGCGCTTTGGTATAAAAATCTTCAAAGTTGGTTTGCTCAGACAATTGGGCCTCGAACTGCTGTTGGCTATAACCAGTTAACCAGCGAATAATTTCGTCGACTTCGGCCTTGGTGCGGCCCTTTTTCTCGGCTTTGGCGATGTA
>CAZQPT010000020.1:0-9300 GCA_964595295.1 uncultured Candidatus Saccharibacteria bacterium
GAGACGTTCTCGGCAACTATAATGTCAGCTGGGCAAGCGGTAGTCGCGAGAGCCGCCTGGCATGTGGTTTTGGCCCGATTGTTGGAGGCGAATTGGTTTGAGATTGTCCGGGCCAAAAGTTGTTTGGTCGTACCGTTAAGATACAAAACCACGTCATCCTGATAAGGAATGGTACCGTTCATAATGATGTTTTTGGAAACGTCAATACTTGGCTTATTAAAATATATGACCGGGGTTATCGTACCACTGGCAGGCATGGTGATGCTCGCTGGAATCGCGTGAATCGGCAGCCAGTGTTTCCCCGTGACATCAGCTGGGTCGACCTTTAGCGTGTGGGTATCGTCCAAATCATTTTGGTTTATCAGGCCGGACGCGGCATCAATCGCTTCCCGTAAATAATCGCCGCTATTCAAACGTGTTACGAGTGCTTCCTGGCTAGTTTCGAGCGAAGCGCTCGTGCCCCAATAATTAAGCGCGAAAACCGTTATAACGCCAGTTAGGATTAGGCTGACAATCATTACGACCAACAGCTCTACGATAGTTACCCCGTGCTCATCAAGACGTCTCATTGCTGGCCTATACCATTACGGGTAATTAACATGCGCAGCTGTACTGGCGGCCGGCCTCCATTGGGGGCAGGATAATTTACGCTAATCGATACTATTTTGGAGTCTGGTACGGCCTGTAAAGGATCGGTGCCGGGCAGACTGGAAGTGTCCGTCACGGATAAAGTTGGCGTATAGGTGATCGTTCCGGGACTACCGTCTTCGGCTGGGAAACTGTTGTTTGGATAACAGTTGGTGCTACTGCTAAGCGAACCGAATTCATGGGCTCTGTCCAGCTCAGGACAAGCGCTCAGCACGGCGTACATTTCATTTAACTGACGTGCTATCGTGTAGCTGTGGCGAATCGAGTTATAGGCGTTTGAGGCGCCAATTACGATCAATGGAAGGACAATGCAGGCTATTAAAACTTCAATCATGGTAAAGCCCTGATTTTCTAGGGCACGAAATCGAAACCGACTCTTTGCAAACATCATACTTATGCTTAATTGTACATGACTTGGGTCTATTCAGATACAGGCTTGGCCTTTAAGCGAGGCCGTTCGCAGAAGTGTACGGACACTATCCGTACACTTCTAGCACACCACAACGTGAAAGGACGAAGTTCGCTAGATCAAGTGTTTGCTTCAAGCCCGTTATTATGTTATTGTTAATAACATATAGCTACAGGGGCAAAAATGGTTTTCAGTGCGGAACTCAGGCAAGACGTTGGTCCGGAAATATTAGAAATTCGAAGCAGACGAAAACTTGCCGCCGAGCAAATGCAGCTGATACTGCCGGGGCGACGGGTATGGTGGTTAGCCGGAACCGATGAATCCAAAAAAATCTTAGTGCCTGGCTCTAGTCCTGATAAACCGTCCGGTAGACTGTGGCTAGCCCGAAGTAATAAGGGGCTTACAGACCACGTTTGGATGAGCCAACAAATGGTTAACAGCAGGGGTCGTGATATCCGTGGCGGCGCTTCAATACCACTACGCACCTGGGGCGAAGACGTTACTTATGACTGGAAGCACGGACCTGAATTTTTTGAAGAGATTTTACCGGTTGAGACACAGGTTCAAAGAGTCGAAAACTTATTAAAAATCTTAGATTTGATAGCAGCCGCTCAAGATCAAGAAACTGTTAGCCCGCGAGAGCTACTTCTGGTGGCCGCATAATCGCTAACATCTTGTATACTTAGAGTGAAATGCCAGTAAACGTATTAATTGGTCTGCAGCGCGGCGATGAAGGCAAAGGCCGCTTCGTGGATATGATGGCCGCGGAACATGATATTGTCGCCCGTTTTAATGGCGGCAACAATGCCGGCCACACCGTTGTACTCCCTAGTGGCCAAGACTTAGCCCTACATTTGGTGCCTTCAGGCATAGCTTATCCACACACTATTAATATCATTGGTAACGGTACGTTGGTTAGTCCGGTAAAATTGGTCGAAGAAATGGCCGACATCGAGTCCAAGGGCCTAAAAGTTTCTCCCGAAAATCTAATGATAAGCTCCGCGGCTCACTTAATTCTGCCTCATCATATTTGCGAAGACGAGATCCAAGAAGCCGGTGGCGGCAAACAAGGTAGCACCAAAAGAGGCATCGCTCAGGCGGCTTCGTCCAAGGCTTTGCGAAATGGCGTCCGTACCGAAATGATCGTTCATCAACTGGATGAACTAGCCGAGATTGTCCGCGAAAGTTTACGCGTACAACGAGTCCTCCGAGCTGACTTAGGCTGGGAACCAGTTGATGACGAGGCGGCCGAGGAACAATTCATGGCAAGCGCCCGTAAGATAAAACCGTACATAACAGACACCGTAATTTATTTAAACGAGCAACTACGTAGGGCCAAACCGGCACGCGTACTTGCCGAGGGCGCTCAGGCCTTTTTGTTAGATATTGATCATGGAATGTACCCTTTTACCACTTCATCTTCTACTACTTCGGGCGGGGCGGCTACCGGGCTTGGCATACCGCCCTATTTCATCGAACACGTCACGGGCGTGGCTAAAGCCGTACCGTCTCACGTCGGTGGCGGCCCTTTCGTCACCGAGATTTCAGATAAGAAATTATTAGAAAAATTGCACGGCAATATGACTACCGTCGATGCCGAAGTCGGTACCACGACCGGCAGAATACGGCGATTAGGCTATCTGGATTTGCCCCAACTGCGCCGAGCTCAAATAGTTAATGGCGCGCATGATATGGCCTTGTCTAAACTCGACTGGGTCCCCCGAAACGGTAAACAGGTACAAATCTGCGTTGCTTATAAACTTGACGGTAAGCTTATAAATATCGCGCCGGCATCGGCCCGTGAGCTAACTAAGTGCCAACCGATCTACGAAAATCTAAACACCTGGGAAGAAGATATTCAAGGTGTTCGGGAGTTCGCGGACTTACCAGTCAACGCCCAAAAATACGTAGAGTTCATAGAGAAACAAACCGCTATTCCAATCACTATGATCGGCGTAGGCCCCCAGCGCGATCAAGTTATTTTACGCCAGATTTAGGCTGCCAAGCCATGGTGCACAGTGAATCTGGCAAGCTCGTCTTGAATAATTTTAGTTAGATTCGTGGCTGTTTGTCTCCCACGTAAATCACTCCAACCATGCCTCTCGCGCATGGGGTCGTACGGTTCTTGTGTCCGCGAATGATCAGCATTGACAACATAGTCGTCGGACTTTATTAGTTCGATGAACGCCGCTACGGATTCTTCGTCGCATTCTATGCCAAGCGTGTTTAATAGCTCTGTGTACTGCTCTGTGAGCCAGAGCACAATTTGCTCAGCTTCTTCGCCTTGGCCTTCGTTACTTTCGACAAGCTCGTGTAATCGATCGGCAACCCTTGAAATCATAACTATTCGAGCTTCAATTTTTTCTACGGCGGTCGGTTCAGCTTCGCTAATATATTCCTTTAAGCTTGTTTGAACCTGCTCAGGCAAAACAACCAAAAGCGTGGTTGCCTGCTCGGCAGTTTCGCTGGATACGGCCGTGGTTTCAACGATCTGCTCTACGGCCAAAAATTTGTGTTGTTCTATTCGTGATTTAGTTACTTCTTGGGGTTCATCTTGGTGAGCACCATCAACCTCTGCCACGGTTTCAATGGTAGTTATTTGTTCTTGGGGCTCGCTGAATCGGGGATCAAATGACATATCCTCTTCTATCTTCCGAGTAACACTTAAGGAACGCTCCCGCGGAGCTTCAACGAGCGTTGTTGTAGCTTGTTGGGGGACGGTTTCAATTACCGAGACTGCGCGTAGCTCAGGTTTGAGCGTGACTGGCTCTGGGTGATCAGATTCTAGCCTATTGGTTTCTTTGGCTAGATACGGCTTAACTAGCTGATGTTTTTTTACGTTTACGGCCGGTTTTTCTAAGTGACTAACCGATACTGGCTTGCGTATATCGTATCCGGGTGGCGATAAGACTTTATCAATTCTTTGAGGCTTAATACTTACCGTTTTTACTGGCTCGCCGGGAGCAGACTTAGGCAACTCAACCTTTACTACTGGGGCATTTTCTTTAACGCTAATTAGGACTTCCTTTTGACGCATAACTTGTTCAACCAAAGTAGCAACATGCTCAGGCTTGAAAGACTTTGTGGGGATTTCCTTTTTTGAAGCTTGCTCTAGTGGGACAAGCTTGGTTTTCTTTTCTACTACGAGATTGATTTTTTGATCTAAAACGACTTTAGACTCAAGCTCTAGGTCTCTTTTTTTTTAGCTTCTGGGCTCTGAGCCTGCTTAGATAACTTATCTAGATACTTAGTCATTGGCGCCAAGACATCACCATCGCCAAATTCTTTTGCCATCTCGACGGCACCTTCAATGGCGCTCCGCGCGGAGGAGCATTCAACAAGAGCCTGCGCCAGTGGTATCATTTCCCCGTCATGATTAGATACTTGTCTGTCAGCGAGAGACTCAATGCCATTTCTTATCAAAAACTCTTGCGCTGCTTGTTCGTCAAACTGCTCGACAGCAGTCCGAGATAGCAACTCTTGTTCTTGTGCCGATTGCGAAGCTTCGATAGTCATTATGCTTATTATACCTTAACTTCTTAAGTTATCGCTTAGACTTAAGCGCGTTTTTCTTAGTTTTGTTAGCTTCAGGTGTTGTTGTGTAGCGCCCACCCTGCCCGATGGCCACGAAAGCTAACATTGCCAGGACCGCGAAACTGCCAACCCCGACAATTAACATTGTTGGGCCGGAGTTGGTCATACTTTTTACTGGTGAGGTGGTGACAGCGCCCTCGCCCGAAGCTACACGGACCGTGTAGGTAAGCTTAAAGCTGGGGAAGGTTCCGGCTTTGTCCGAGCCAGTAGCGATTATGTCGTATACGCCAACTTTTGGAAAAGTTACCCTGGAAACCGATTCAAGCGTTGCCCCTTGTAGGGCCGGTTCCGGCAAAACTGTCTGCAGAATTTTGCCGTCCCGCGCGATGCTTACTTTGCAGTCGCAATCCTGCAAGTTAAAGCCGCTGGTTTGATCACCAAAGCTAATATCAAGTTTAGTTAGTTCGCCAGCGTTTGGCTCGTCAATAGGGGGTATGTGTAACACTCCGGATATGCCATTATTCTGCTTGAGAACGTGCGCCTTAGCGACTCCGCCCGAGAGTCCGGTTGTTAGCAATAAAACCAGCCCCAAGCTAATAGTCAGTCGTTTGAGTAAGTTCATGATGAGTTTCCTTGTTTAGTAGCTGAGTCCATGGGCGGATGGCTATAGCCATAATTAAAAATGATAGCCAGCAGCATGGCTACTGAAGCCAATACCACCAATTTGTAGATAGTAGGCCTGCCTCTTTGGCCGCCTACATTTATAACCAGTAGAAGCCCTGATGCGATCGCCAACAAGATTAGTATCGGACGCGTTGTGGCATGAACTCCAATTAGAAACGCGTGGGCCAAAATAGCCAGTAACGCCAGGTAAACAAACCGGTGCAATCGGAACCACCAGACTCCCATGCTCTTGAAGGCTTTGTCGAATGAGGTAAAAGCCATAGCCAGCAAAATTAGTACTGCTACTGTTCCCAAAGCGAAAGATTGCTGATACTTCGTTGGCAAAGTCAGCGGATTGGCCGCCGAGAATAGCGAAAAATAGGTTATGCCTACGTGCAGACTTGCAAACCAGGCACCGCCAATGCCAATCATGCGGCGGGCGTCAAACATAACGCGTTTTCCGGGAAGTTTGGAGAGTATTTTATAGACTGGCCCGATAATCACCGCCAGCACTATCAACCCTAGAGACAGCCAGGCGTATAGCTCTTCCAGGCGGGTGGCCATCAGCGTGCTGCCAGCGTAGGTCATACCGGCCCACCACCAGGTTTCAAGCGTAACGGCTATAATGCCGAGAGCTACGTAGAACCTCACCCCGCTTCGCCATTGATTGAAAGTGCGGCTTATAGATATCTTCATTAAACGAACGGATCTACTGTGTGACTACGACAGTACCTTTCATGTATGGGTGCGGCATGCAGTGGTAGCTGTAAGTACCGGCTTTCGTGAACGTAAAGCTGTAGGTTTCGCCGTTGCCGATCAGTTTTCCTACCGGGAAGTCAGCTGATGGAGAATCAGGGTTAACATTGTGCTTAACGCCGTCTTTGTTGGTCCAGGTAACAGCCGTGCCGACCTTAACTTTTATAACCGGCGCGTCAAACGCGTAATTCTGAATTGTCACGCTTGTAGCTTCTACGGCTTTGCTCGTATCTGCTGCCTGAGTGTCAGTTGATTTAGTCGTGTCTGTCTTCTTGCTGGTATCCATATTCATCTTGTCGTTAGAGTAGCTAGAGTTGCTGTCTTTGCTATCGCTGTTGCTCATTAAGGCCACGCCGCCAGCTATCGCCAGTACGACAACTATTGCTACGCCTATGAATATACCTTTATTGTCTTTCATGATGTCCTCCCGGGGTTATAGGTTATACATCTTAATGATACGCCGTTACCGGTTGTTACGAAAGTGTCACAAAAGCCGGTAAGCGCCCTCTGTAGGCACTCACCGGCTCTACCCGTAAATCCTTTAGCTTAAACGCTTAAAGATTTTTCTGCTTAGCGATTCCGCCAGCCAACGTGCTGAAGATAGTTTCAATGTGTTGGTTAGCAGCTTTGAGCTGTGAGAACTCGTCAGCGTACTTGCCAGCTACGTGATCGTCGATCATGGTAGCGGTCATTTGTACGTGATCACCCAGTACCGTATTCAGAGTTGCCTCTGGCAAGTTTGGGTTAGCCTTTGCCAGGTAAGCCGAAAGCGGCTTGGTGTAGCCGGAATCAATATTAGCTAAGGCGGTTGCCTTGGCGGCTGTGTCGCCCTTGCTTGAAGCGACGGCGTAGTTAACGAATTCGTCTAAGTGAAGCTTCCAAACCGAATCAAAAGTCTTCTCGGCGTCCGCGCCGTAAACGCTCCCGACCGCGGCACCAATTTCGTTGCCGTTAGCGTAGAGAGCTGCTGCTGAAGCGTCAGCGGTCTTGCTGCCGTCAAGCGCGGCGTCAATAGCCGTGTTAGTTAGGGTCATGTGCTCTAGACCAAGCGTGACCAGGTTTGCGCGCAAGTCATCTGCTTTAGCACTGATGCCTGATGTTTTTGATGCCGTGGTGGTATCGGCTTTACTGTTCATGCCGTTGTCCGCTACACGGGCGACAGTAAAACCTACTACCAGCCCTACTACTACAGCTACCGCGACCAGGGCGATATTGCCGGACTCATTCTTGCTTAATTTCATAATTGTTGTTCCTTTGGCTGTATAGCCGTTAACTATTGTTAGTATTACCATTAAATTACTTAACTAAATTAATAGCAAGTGTTTTTTCTACAATTTATATTTTTTGTTTATGCTTACCCCTGTTTTTGCAATTTTGAAGCGTTGGCAATAATTGTAGTAAGTACTTTATTGTAAGTAATTAAATCATTTTCACTTAAGCCAACTAATAGCTTTTCGAGTTCTTTATTTAGTTCGGTTTCGACAATTTTCATAAATTTACGTCCATTAGGCGTGATGGCCAATAGCTTAGCCCTAGCGTCAAATTGGTTCTGCACGCTCTGTATGATGTCTTTGTCTTGTAACTGTTTGGCCATGGCGGTGATAAGAGGCGCTTTAACGCGCAAAGTGTTGGCAATTTCTACCTGTCGAACGCCATCGCGGGCTTCCATAATAATACCGAGCATTGACCAATAGGTAGGCGTAAGATCATACTGCGTAAGTACAGCGTAGACATGTTCGCGTAACAGACGGTAAGATCGCGCCTGTACGGTACCTGAGATATAGGTAGGTAAATTCATGTAACAGTCCTGGATGTGATAAAATTATTAAGTAACTTAACAATAGTACGTGAGAATTTGCATAATGTCAATTAATTCATCAGCCCAAACTAATCAAAAAGTTCTGTTTTTACAGATCAGCGCTTGGTCTCTAAGCCTTTTAGCATGCCTAGTAGCCTTCGCCGCGTGGGGCACTACATATGGATGGAAATTTACGCCGCTTAGCGCTTACCAGCTCTTTCCCCTGCTTGGCCTACTGGCTTTTAGTATAATGTGGTCTCACTATATCAATGGCGCGGCGCGTGAGTTGGCTGGGCTTGATAGATCAGTGCTAAAACGCTACTTCGCTATAACCAGCTACATGGTGTTAGCCTTAATTCTGTTACACCCGGGGATATTGATTTACCAGCGTTTTCGTGACGGCTTCGGCTTACCTCCGGGCAGCTACGAGAGCTACGTCGCGCCGGGTTTGGGCTGGCTGACGCTACTAGGTACGGCCAGTCTTTGTGTTTTTATAGCTTATGAATTCAGACGGGTTTTTGGCCGCGAGCCTTGGTGGCATTTCGTAACTGAAGCTGGTGATCTGGCAATGCTAGCGATTCTTTACCACGGCTTCCGTCTGGGAAGCGACCTACAACGGGGTTGGTTCCGTTACGTCTGGTTGTTTTACCTGATAACATTGGTGGTCGTGCTTATACGTAAGTACTACAATCGATACGTCGTGACAAAATAAAAAGCCCGGCTTTGACACCGGGCTTTTGTCGCGTACTAAAAACTTTACAGTTTTTTAAGTAGGCGATCTATTTTTGAAAATACTCCCGCGTTAGCGGTTGATAATTCAAATGTTAAACCGTTACTGGCCTTCATGAGCTATGCGCCCCTTATTTTTATTTTGATAGTTTTTGTTTGTGATCACTAACACTACGTATTATACATGAATTTGTTATTTTGTCAAATGCATGTACGCGAGGTTTTTGTTTTGTTCGATCTCATATAAATAATACTGCTTATGCTACCCTCTACGCAATAGCTAAGTTTAGCTATTCTGTTGTATTTTTTGATGATCGGGCCGTCATGGCAAACATAGAGATGGCCAGCACGAATAATATGATCGAAAATCCAAATAATACCGGGCTGGTGTGGTGTTTGGCGAGTGGCTGGGCCTGAACGGAGGCTGTTCCGGTTCGTTGTCCTAGACCCACGACAGATAGTGGAGTGTTTTTAAGTGCTATACCGGCGTTGGAGCTGTTAAGTAGACCGGTAGCGGTCCCTGGCTGAACGCCGGCCGCCGCGGCGGTTTGACCAGCAGAAGTACCGGCCGCCTGCGGCGTCTGAGTGGCTGACTGTGTTCCTGAACCTGATACTGTCTTTAGTTGTTCTTGTGCCATTACCAACTAGTATAAACCACTCTTGGGAATATGCCTTATTGCGTAGTTTATTGACTGGCTGTAGATCGGGAAAGCATAAATCGGCGATGGATAAGCGCGCTGACCGCGGCTGTACCAATAAACAA
>CAZQPT010000020.1:9400-14589 GCA_964595295.1 uncultured Candidatus Saccharibacteria bacterium
CGAAAAACAAGGAATACTAAGGCTCCCAGCAACAGAACTGTTAGGATTACGCGGGCTATTAGGGTCCGACCGGTACTTCTCATAGGCTTAGTTTAGCCTAGTTTGCCATAATTAGCAAGCATTAGCAAATGTGCTACTGTTTTTGGGTGTCGTCGCTAATCTCTCCGACCAGCTCTTCGAGCACGTCTTCCAGCGCGATTATGCCCGTTACCCTCTGTTTACTATTGATAACCTGAGCCAAATGAGCGCCTGAGCGTTGCATGGCGACAAGAGCGCCGCGCAGTGGAGTCGATGACTTAACGCTAGCCAGCGGTCGTATTAAGCGGTGAGGAACTGGTTCCTGATGCGAAGAGTCAGCGATAGACAATATATCTTTGAGATGTATGTATCCGGTCAGTCTACCTCTGTTATTTTTGATGGGAAAGCGTGAAAAACCGGTTTTGGCGGTTAAGCCTTCGATTTCTTCGGGGGTTAGATTGGTAGACGCGAAAACAATTTTTTCGATTGGTAACAGGACTGACTGCACTGTCCGCTCGTCAAAGCGCAGCGCGCCCGACAGTAGTTGTTCTTCGTCTTCGCTTAATAAACCCTCGCTGTGCGATTCTTTAACGAAACCGGCGACTTCATCGCGACTAAAGCTGCTGGCTATTTCGGCGCGGGTTTTAACTCCGGATACTTTAAGAATGGCGCTAGCCGCGATGTTGAGCGCCAAAACGACAGGTTTGATAATCTTGACGATCAGCACCAGGGGTGGCATAAGCAATATGGCGGACTGCGTCGGATTGGCCAGAGCCAGGTTTTTGGGTACTGTTTCGCCAATAACCACGTGGGCGTAGATCATCGACAGCAAGGCTAGCGTAAAGGCCAACGGGTGAATCAGGTCGGGAGAAGCGCCAAGCTGACTAAGCGGTGACTCTAGAAGTCTGGCAATCAGTGGCTCGGCAATGGCACCGAATATAAGCGTGCAAAGAGTTACTCCAAGCTGAGCGCCGGCAAGCATTATTGGAACGTGTTCCATAGCGTCAAGCGTTGCCCGGGCGGCTCGTGATCCAGCCAGGGCTAACAGTTCAATATTGCTACGACGGGCCGATACCAAACTAAACTCAGCTCCCACGAAAAAGGCGTTAGCCAGCAAGATTAAGCTGGCGAATACCAGGCCTATCGCTATGCTCATGACTTGTCCTCTTCTTGGTCATCGGCTGCTTGAAGAGACATCTGTAGCCGGTCGACACGGCGACCATCCATACGCTCTACCTGCAGTTTAACGCGAAGTTTTTTACCGTCCCTATCGACACCACCAATTACGGCGTTATCTCCGTACTTTGGCAATCGCTCTAAATGATGGGTTAGCAGGCCGGCTATGGTTTCGACATCTTCGTTTTCTGGTAAGAAAATACCCAGCTCCTCGCCAATTTCATCTGGGCGGAGCAAGCCGGAGAGTAACCAGGAGCCGTTGGCGCGTTTACGGATAGCGACACCCGAGCGATCATGTTCGTCGTGCACTTCGCCTACAAGCTCTTCTAATAGATCTTCAATGGTTACGATGCCGTCCGTACCACCGAACTCATCTATCACGACGGCCATTTGTAGGCCGCCTTTTCGCAAAGCTTCCAGCAATGGTTCGAGCTGTATGCTTGATGGCACCAGTACTAAAGGTCGCATAACGTCCTTGACCGTAGTGACACCCCTTTCGCTGCGCGGCACGCTAACCGCCTGTTTGATGTGAGCAATGCCCATTACTTCGTCCAGGCTTTCGCCGATAACCGGGAAGCGTGACAGCCCTGTCGTTTTGGCCAGCTTGAGTAAATCCGTCAGGGCGGCTTCGGCGGGAATCGCCTGAACCCGCACGCGCGGCGTCATAACGTCCAAGGCAGTTAAATCACCGAAGTTAAGTGATCTTTGTAGCATTAAGGCCGTTTCTTTTGGCAACGTACCCTTTTCTGCTGAACGGCGCACCAGCGACAGTAATTCGTCGGCCGATCGAGCAGATGCCAGCTCTTCCTGCGGCTCGACACCCAACTGCCTTAATATAAAGTTGGAGCTACCGTTCAGAACTTTTATCGGGAATCTCATATACTTGCTAAAGGCCTGTTGTGGGCCCTGGACTAATTTGGCGGTAGCCATCGGTTTGGCTATGGCTAGATTTTTTGGGACAAGTTCTCCCAGCAGCATTGTCATGATGGTTGCCACCGTCAGACCAATAGTTATCGAAAGTCCGGGTACTATAGAACCTGATAGCCCGGCTGTCTTTAACGGACCCACTATGAGCTTGGCTATGGCCGGCTCGGCCAGAATACCAATAACCAGGTTGGTGATCGTGATACCGACCTGGGCACCTGATAATTGCGTTGAGAGCGTAGTTAGTGCCCGGCTTACGCCCTGGGCCTTGCGATCGCCGCGGGCAGCCAATCTGTTAACGGCCGAACGGTTAACCGCGATAAAGGCAAATTCCGCTGCCACGAATAAACCGCATACCGCTACGAGAGCTAGTGAAATTATAATAAGTATGAGCTCTGTCATGGGTGAGATATCATCGCTTTGGATGAAACAAAATGCATACCTATATCATAGCAAAAAATAAGCGACTTCGGTGAACCTAAGCCTCAAAATCTTACGTTTGTCCAACTCAGCTGTCTTTAACGGCCAGTGTCAGGCGGGCCTTGCCGTATTCCCGCCAAATCAGCCAAAGAATAAAGACGTCAAAAATAGTCAGGGCTATCATACCAAAGGTTGGCCTGACAGCAATGCTATAGACTTGATAAATCATAAGGGCGCCAAGGGTGGCTAACGAAAACGGATAAGCCCATAGCTTATTAAGCAGTATGCCTCCAACAGCGATAAGTTTGATAAAAGCGTGTAGCCACAAGTAAATAATCAGGAAGTTTTTATTGCCCGAGTTAAGATGATTCGCTGAGTGAAGAATCATATTTGCCAACTTGCTATCCGGATCTTCGGTTAACTCTCTTTGGGTTATGAAAGCCAAAAATTTGTGTATTGTATCCGGGGCGACGAAAAACAAAGTTAAGCCGGCGATAAACTCAAGAGCGCCGCTAATACCTTTAATGATCAGGCCGCCTTCAAAGATTTTATCTAATAGACTAACCGGGTGGTACCATTTCATAGTTATAGTTTATATCTATTCGTACTGTTGACCCAGCATATAGAAAGCCCCGCTTTTCAGCGGGGCTACTCGTGTTATTAACTAACTACTTAGCTTAGTCTTCAGCGTGACCACGACCGCGGTTGGAGTTGCCGCCGTCTTCTTGGTGTCCACTTCCGGAATTACTAGTAGCGGTGTTGCCTGACTGCATGTCATCGGCGTCGTTGTCGTCCACGTCACCTACTTCATTCGCGTCGTCGCTACCTCGCGTCTGGCTTGAGTGGTCCACAGATGCTGGCACGGCTGCCGACGTGCTGGTGGCGGGAGTCGCCGGAGTAACAACCGGAGCGTTATTATCGTTCTGGTGTTCGACTTCGTTTTGTCGATCCTGTTGTCGGTCTGCTTGACGATCTTCCTGACGAACATCGTTTGCTCCGTTCTGAGCGTCATCAGCACCATGACTAGCGAACGCTATGCTTGGTACCGCGATAAGACCTACTATTGTTGCTGCCGTAAAAACTTTTTTCATTATTGCCTCCTTTATTAGACACTGTATGTAACGAAACAAATTGCCATTCGTTACATATAATGGAAAGCACGATGCAGCATAGACGGAGATTTGCCAAAATGTACGCTAGCTACGCCGATGAGATCTTTCGGTTCATATACGTACACGTCAGGGACGAAATACTGGCCGAAGACCTCACGGCCGACACTTTCACCAAAGCCTGGCAAAAGATAGATAGCTTCGACTTCCGTCATCCCCGCGCATGGCTGTATACGATAGCTCGAAATCGTATGGCCGACCACTGGCGCACTAGTCATACAGTACCGCTAGCTGAAGACTATGATCCAGAAGATGATCGAGAATCCGTAGAATCGGTGGTCGACCGCCAGCTTTCCAAAGAGAAGTTATTAGCAGCTATAAGTCAGTTGCCGGAAGATATGCGTTCGGCAATAACGTTACGGTTCGTAGAAGGCTACTCGGCCCGTAAAACTGGTGAAGCTCTGGGACTCAGCGAAGGCAACGTCCGAATTATTCAATACCGCGCCCTCAAGAAACTAAAGGAATTATTATAATGAAACGGCTAACATTTAAGCGTCAGCTCAAGAAACAAGTAACCTCCAAGACCGAGTCTAAGGAGTTACTATCACTTGCCCGTCAAATTGAGGCGCTGGAGCTACCAACGCTTAGCAAATCTGCCAAATCCCAAATCGCGGACGACATAGGCTTTGCCTATCACCCTTATCGCAAGACGTTTGTTAGAAGTTGGGCCGGAGCTATGGCCGTATTGGCAATTACGGTTTTGGTGTTCGCTCAATCTGCCAAGCCTGGCTCGGCGCTTTACTCGACCAGAAAGGTCAGCGACAAAGTGCGGACAACAATTACCCATAACGTTCCTCTGCTCAGCAGCCCTGACGAATCACCATTGCATGAAGCCAATCATATTACTGGTTCGGACAATTCAAATAAGAATAGCGGGCGCCAAAGCGGCTCGGGTAGCGGCACCGGCAGCAGTAGTACGAGTAGTCAAAGCGGCTCAGATGATGGCTCCCGTAGCGGTTCGGGCTCTTCGGGCTCCGGTTCGTCTGGTTCCAGTTCTGGCGGCTTAGAGCAAACCAGTACCGGTTCGACCGGCTCAGGATCGTCCGGCAGTAGCGGCTCCGGCGGAGGTGGCGGTGGTGGCTCTGGCTCCGGAAGAGACTCCGGACGAACTGACGACCACTAAGCTGCTTACCTACTCCGGTATTGCTGGTTCGCCATGACTGCGAAGAGGTGTTTCACGCAGGAAGAGCGCCACGACAAAGGCCAGCAGAGCTATCGGCACGGCCAGCAGGAACATGTCGTGGAACGACAGCACGAACGACTGGAGTACGCTGTGCGCTGCCTCGGGAGATAGTTTATCTAAGCCTGCTCCGCTTAAAAGAAACTTTACCTTGGTTATTTTTTGCAAACATATACGAAGCATAAATTAATCTAGGGAGCATTTCTGCCCCCTAGATGGTGTGGGTAGTAAGGGATGAACTAGCCGCTCATGTGGCTGTTGAGGCCACCCTTTCGCTTAGCGGCTGTTGATTGCGCGGCCGC
>CAZQPT010000021.1:0-14266 GCA_964595295.1 uncultured Candidatus Saccharibacteria bacterium
GTATCGCTACTGCGATCCCTGAAGCCCAAATTGTTGAGCTAGATGGCTACGGACATTTCAGGATAGGCCATAATATGCCAAGCGAGCACTTACCCGAATTATTAGAAGTATTGAGAGTATAACTACTTTGATTGCTATAATAGCGATTTAACGCTATATTATGGCTAAGATCGCGGTGAATATAAAAGATCAACTACCAAAAAGGTTAATATCAAAAAAGTCAGCATGCGCTTGGCTCACAACACTATTGTGAGGTTGGTTATGTTGTTCGTTGTTTGCGGAACGGCTATAGTAGGCCTGTATTAGCTTAATGAACTCCTCGGCTTCTTCGGTCAATGACCCACAGTTCACGAAAATTAATGCATTTCCCAACCGTACCAAAACTAATTTTGTCTCACCAGGACGTCGACCAATCTGGATTATGCGATCATCCTAGCGGTAAAGTTGACCCAGGTGAAACCTACATGAAAAAGGTACGTGCTGGCGTTCGGGTTAAGATGAGACATAACACCCGAACACAACACAAACCTTCATGTTAAATACGCCCGCTCATGTAATTATCTTAACTGTCAAAAGAATAAGCTTATACAGTTATGTATTAAGCTCTGTTTTCAATAGGAGCTTGAAAATCAAAGCGTTCAGTAAATTGCGAAAAAGCCGTAGTTGAGTTTGGCGACTGATTCAGCATACGAAATCTGTGAACCGCGCTCAAAATTGAATGGTCAGGCAAAACTAGGCCGGAATTTAAGAGAGTCAGATCACCGGGCCTTACTTTGCCATGCCAGATAGTGTCTTCGGTTGCTCCGGCTTCTACGGATGTAAATCCCGTGGTGCCATTGGTTGGCTCGGTATCACGCCTAAATCCCATGCTAACTTCTCTGACTCGTTGTCCTCGTTGTACGTGGATCGTGATACCATTCACTCCATCAACATGAGCGTAGCCATCGTGAAATATACCATTGCCCTGATCTGAAGCAATATTATCAAAACTAAGTAAATCCCTACCGTTAGGCGCTCTTCCGAATAATCTATTGACGGCTCTGAAGCAGCCGGTAACTATGTGATGTTCCAAAGTTAGTTCTGGATCGATCGCCGATCCTTCTGCCGAATACATTGATCTACCAAACTCATTGTCTCGACAAAGTATATCCAAGGTTGTTGATATTGGAACGCCTAGAACACGTCTTATTATTCGTCTATCAATAGTCAGACCAGGTATTGAGCCTGATTTAACTCGTTCGAGACCTTCGGTTATCACGGCTTCAGCGCATAAATTAGGATCCTCTTTTTCATCACCGTCCAACATGCTTTCATTGATGAATCCACGCGATTCATTTCGAAAATCATTTGGACCGCCATCATAAAGATCTATTCTCGGTAGGGTTAAGTGATTAAAATCCGACATAATAGGGTTTACTTTTACAACATTATATTCTATTGCAGATTTATTGTCAATTTAGGGTATACTTAGTTTTGTGCACTCTACGCTTAAGCTTATCGCGATTCTAATTGCTGTTCTTGTTGCCACCAACAGTTTGGTGGCAGGTATTGCTGGTATAAATTGGAAAAAGTATAAAAAATTATCACGAAAGCAAAAATGGCATCTTATCTCGCCTAAGCTAACGGCCCTGGCCCCAACCCTGCTGGCCTCAATCGCATTAGTCTCTATCTTAACGATGATGTAATAAAATAATCGGTTAGACGACTACGCGACGTGGTCGCAATATGCGTTTGGCGCGGCCAGCTGGCACGATTAACTTCTTGAGACGATCAGCGATAATATCGGCTTCGGCTTCCATGCCGTGGTTGCGGTAGGCTTTGAGTAGTAACGTATAAGTTTCTTTGTTAGGTTCGAGTTCGGAGGCTTTTTCTAGTTCCTGGAACATCATTTTATCATTACCAAGCTTTTCCTGGACTTTGGCGTAGGCCACATGGCGAGCTGCCAAGCCATCTTCTAGTTTGAGGGCTTGCTCGAAAGCAATGGCTGCCTTTTCGTAATTCTCTGTTTCGTAATAGATAAGACCTAGGTTATGCAGGCTGGACGGTGTTGATTCGATACTGGAGGCAATTTCAAAACAATCTATGGCATCTCTATATTCCTTTTGTTTGGCATATAAAATGCCTAGGCGGTTGTAAGCGGCGGCGTTCTTCTCGTCTATCTTAAGAATAGTTAGTAAGGCCTTTTCGGCACGCAGGAAACGGTTCTCACGCATACCCTGGTGGGCTATATCCCAAAGCTTGCCAAGACGGTCGCCAACCTTACGCGACACATTGGCGAATTCATCATCATGCACCTTAGCGTTATGGTAAGCAAGTGCTCCAAAGCCGGCGACTACTAATAGCTCATACATCTGTATTATTTAGTATATCACGCTGATGGGTAGTTATATATTGAGCATTAGATTGGTTAAAACTAGTTTGGGTTGGGCATTTACTGACAGCTTTTGAGTAGCTTCATAACTGGCCTCTAGAATTGATTGCCACTTCTTGGCTGCCGGGCCGGTTACGGTGCCTAAACTAACGTGAGCCATCTGTTGCAATATGAACAAAAGGTTAATAGTTAGATCTCTCTGCTTGCTAAGGTAATCAACGCTCAGTAATCGTTCGTATGCCGATTGGCCCAGTAGCTCTTTGGCTTTTAAGGTAGCTTCTTTTAGGGGATGGTCGCTGTCATTAAGCATGGCTGACATAAGACCCGGCAAACCACCGCTTATAGAATAAGCCTGGGTGATTTCCTTGGCTATGACCCCGCCCGCTTCAAAATGGCTTTGCAGGGCCTCTAGACCTGGACTTTTAACGGTTATTGCCTGTGCTCTGGAACGTATGGTAGGTAGCAAAGATTGAGCATGATTAGCAGTTAAGACTATAATTGTGCCATCTGGAGGCTCCTCTAAGGTTTTGAGTAAAGCGTTTTGGGCCTCAATGGTTAGTTTATGACTGTCCTCGATGATAATCGCCCGGTTGTACTTAGCATAGCTCGGTACTTTAAGGCTTAGGAAATGTTCCATTTCGCGGACTACTTCTATCCCTATAGCTTTGCCCTCTTGGGGGCTACTAACTATAGCGTATATGTAACTGTCGAAGGTACCCGGGCTAAGGCTTAATATTGGCTCCAGTAGCTCCTTTGCCAGCGACAATTTGCCACTGCCGGTTGGACCAAGTAGTAATACGGCGTGCGAAGGCGCCTGAATAAATGACCGGTACTGTTTTTTAGTTACCGGGTGCAAAACCAACTGGCTCACGACTTCATTAACTCCGCGAATGCTGCCGGCAACGGAACCTCGAAAACCTTACGCTCTCTGTTGGGTAACGTTATTTCCAGGCTTTTAGCATGCAGGTAGAGACGGTCAGATGCTTGGCCGCCATACATCGTATCGCCGACAATCGGATGGCCCAGATGCTCCAAATGTACTCTTAGCTGATGGGTACGGCCGGTTGTCGGCTTAAGATCAAGTAAGCTATATTTATTGTTATGTTCTATGACCCTGTAAAGCGTCTGGGCTGACTTACCATTACTACCAACCCGGAAAGTCTGAGGTTTTTTGGGGTTACGCTCGACCGGCATATCAATGATGGCTTCATCTTGCTTAAATTGCCCAGTGGTTATGGCAACATAACTCTTCTTAACCTTGCGCTGAGAGAACTGTTTTTGGAGCCAGCTGAGGGCGTCTTTGTTCTTGGCGCAAATCATAACCCCACTTGTTGCTCGGTCCAATCGGTGTACGATACCAATTCTGTCATTTAGCTCTAACGGAAAATCACTGTTTTTAAGTTTCGCCAGCAACCAACTGGCAACCGTGGCCTCCGGGTTAAAGGCGCCTTTGCTGTGGCTTAGCACGCCAACAGGTTTACTAATCACAACGCAGTCGTCATCTTCGTATAACACCTTTAAATCGATTATAGGCAGAACTACTTCCGCGGCTTCGTCATAATCTATTTCGATACTGTCACCGGTACGTACTTTGTAGCCGGGCTTAAGATTTGTCAGTCCATTTACCAGGATGTCGCCTTGTTCTACTAGTTTGGCGGCGTGTGCTCGACTAAGAGTTGGCACGTGACGCAGAACGTACTGATCAAGTCTCTCGGCTTTTGATATTTCCAAATTGCTCATCTAAGCTCGGATTCCAACCGCTTTTTGAACTTCGTAAAGTACGGCGTTGGCCTGTTCGTTCATCCGTTGTTCAGAGGATTGAAGTTTCTGAAGGATCTTTTGATCATCTACATTAGCCAAATCTTTTTGGAAGTTAGCCAAGAAACTAGAAACAACCTCAGCAACTGCAGTTTTAATAGGACCGTATTGAGTTTGTCCGGCATACTCATTAGCGACTTCGATCACGGGACGATCGCTTAGCAATGCCAGGATGTCAATTAGGTTAGTTAAGCCCGGCTGTTCGGCTTTATCGTACGCGATATTGCCCACGCTATCCGTTGTAGCCGACATAATCTTTTTGGTTGCTGTTTCTGGAGAGTCGGTCATAAAGATCACGCCTTTGCCGGATTCGTCAGATTTACTCATCTTTTTGGTCGGGTCAACCAGATCTTTGATTCGAAGTGCCTGATCCTTACCAAAAAACGCGTGTTGCTCTCGCATTGGTTTTGGTACCACGAATAGATCACCAAAGCGGTTATTAAGTCGCTCGGCTATGTTCCTGGTGTACTCGATATGTTGGCGCTGGTCCTCGCCAACCGGGACATACTCGGCTTTGTAAAGCAATATGTCGGCTGCCATCAGTGGTGGATAGTTAAACTGGCCAACGCCAATATGGTCGACTCCGAGTCGAGCTGATTTATCTTTGAACTCTGCCATGCGGCTTAGTTCACCAAAGCCTGTAAAACAACCCAGTATCCAGGCTAACTCGCTATGCGCCGGAACGTAGCTTTGGCGGTAAATATGAACGTCAACATTATCTAGCGGTAACCCAGCGGCAGCGTAAACTCGCAAGTTATTCATTATTGCCAACTGTAGGGTGCTGTGATCAACCGGCGTCGTGAAGCTATGCAAATCTGGCACGAACAAATTAACTTGATATTCATCAGATCTGTTCTTGGCCATATCTACAATCGGCAATATAGCGCCAAGATAGTTACCAATATGTAGGTCGTTGTTGGCACGAAGGCCGGTTAAAATTACAGGTTTGCTCATTTTATTGCTTCTTTCGTAACGTATGCTTTAAGTATAGTATAAAACCTCCCAAGATCAGCCTGGTCTACCCATTCCTTGTCACCGTGAAGTTCTCCACCACCTGGTCTGAACATGATCACCGGTATGTTTTTTAAGGAGAAAAATCGGGCGTCGGAGCTACCGGGCTCTATTATTAGATCCAGCTCACGTTTCATAATCGATTTATAGGTGTCTGAGAATTCTAAAAATTTAGGGTGTGTGGTGTCGGTCTGAAAAGCCGCTTCGTCGGCCATAACTTCAACCTCTAGTCCGCGGAGACTGGCGTTTTCTCTGATTTGACGGGTTATTTGGGCGCTATCATCGGCTGGACTAAAGCGAATATCCAGAGTCAATTTACCAATGCCCGGGACCTGATTATCCGCTTCACCGGAATTAAATCTAGTTATGGCGCAAGTCGTCTGAGTTATGTCGGTGTTTGGATATTGTTGCTCGACATCGGCCACGAAAGCCGCCAAAGGCACTATTGGGTTCTGAAAACTAGCCGGCCTAGAACTGTGTCCGGCAACTCCTAACGAAGTAACTACTAATTGAAGAACACCTTTGGAGGCAACGCCTGCCTCAGTTAGCGTTCCGGCATCGGGCAAAACGCAAACGTGGCAGTCATAGTCTCGCGAGAGAGAACCGACGCCATACATGCCGCCAATCTCCTCGTCACTAGTTAGTATTATGCCTAGGTCATATTTATTCAGGTCACCCCGTTCTGATAGTTCACGTATTAAAACCAGGTAGGTTGCCGTAGCAAAGAGCATGTCGTAAGTGCCACGCCCAAAAAGCTTCCTGCCATCACTCGTGAGCTTAAATAAGTCGTCACTGGCCGGTACCACGTCTACATGTGCCTGCAGAAGTACTTCGCTGCTCTTAGTAGACTTTGTTCCAGCCATCAGATATGGATGACCCCCATTTACGCCACGCTCAATCTTAAGCCCCGCGGCCTTAAAACTACCCTCAACGTAATCAAGCAAGCTGCCAATCCGGGCAGTCTCGCCAGTTACAGGCCTGAAGGCCATCAGTCGTTCAAGTTCGGTCGTAATCGCGGTTGGTATAGTCACGTGTCTATCTAGTATAGCTGACTTTTCGTTGCCTGACTGGCACTAATAGTCGGCTCATTTTCATGTCGTAGAGTTGTTTGGAAGCGCTCAGAGCAATATCCAGAGACATATTTGGGTCCGTAGGACTTACTTGAGCACTGGCCTCTGACATCTTGCCTAGGCTAAGATAGCCTTCACGTCCCAGCTCTAGAAGCATCTCGGTTGCCAATACCTGCCCAATCACCGATTTACCGAAATTACCTGTCGGATCGTGAGCCATCTCTACGCCATGAGCGGTATCTATAATGACACGGCCGTTCGTGGCTTCTATGACTCGCTTGCACATTTCTTTAGATGCTTTAGGTGTCCTAGCGTTATCGCCGCCACGATAGATGAGGACTGCCGGCGCGGCTTCGTCCTGACGGATTTGTTCAATTAGATTAACTTGCTTGAGGGCGGTGTCAATTTCGCCGTCGAGTCCGTTTTTTATACCAAGTGGCAATTCGTCGTCGTCGAGGGCGATACGACTGATCAACTCAGTGTTTTCGACCATTCTGCCGCCAATCCAGCCAAAAGTCAGCATTAAGCCATAGCGTCCCAGTTGTTCCGGAGTACCGATTTCGGCAGCGCCGTTAGCATAAGCTTCCGCTTGACCAGCAATTAATTCATAGGCCGCGCTGGGTTCAGTCGTATGAAGACCGCGCCAAGCTCTGGGATCAGTTCTTTGCTTATGAAAACATAGGCTTCTGTTCAGCCCCGTGTAGTTTTCTAAGCCATAAGCAGCTTCTGCTTTAGCGCGCGCTTCGTCGCTGATTGCCCGGGGCTCGTTAGTCAGAGCGCAGGTACCATCAATAGATACGTAGTTTACTTGATAGTGACCGATTGCTCGGCTTAGTCGTGTTCTGGCGGCGATTACGGCCAGTTCGGCTTCTACGGATATGCCGTGTTCTAGACGAAGACTCTCGGTATCCGGAAGTGGTTGTGGTTGGTTCATGTTCATTTCCTTATGCTTTTTTTAACAATTAAAAAACCGCCTGTGATGGCGGTTGGTTTGATCTTGATTCCGTGTAAATTTATGCGAACACAGCAAAATAACCGCCACTAAACGTGTCGGTAAACCAATACTGGTTGTTGCTTGTGCTAAGTCTTGACATGCTGTGTAATATACACCCTCTGTCAATGGCTGTCAAACTACAGGAGATTAACGCTTGGTGAATTGGCGCTGTTTTCGAGCGCCTTTGAGGCCGAACTTCTTGCGTTCGCGTTCGCGAGCATCACGGGTTAGCAGCTCGGCGCGCTTGAGCGTGCTCTTGAGATCTTCGTTCATAACGACGAGTGCTTTAGCTATGCCGAGACGAATAGCTTCGGTTTGACCTTCGTGGCCACCACCGGAAACTACAGCGCTAACGTCATATTTGTCAACTTGGTCGAGAGCCACGAATGGCGCTTGTAGCTTAGCTAGCAGGTATTTGCTGTCGGCGAAGTATTCGGCAGCTGGTTTGCCATTAATAGTCATGACACCTTTACCGCTAGTGACTAGACGGACACGAGCAGTGGCGCTTTTGCGGCGACCCAGAGCGTAAAAATATGAATCTTTGGCCATTATTTGACGTCCTTTATAGAGATTAGCTTAGGCTTTTGAGCCTCATGTTTGTGGTTCTCGTCGATATAAACTTTTAGACGAAGCAAGCGATCATCTCGCAAGCGGTTAACAGGTAGCATGCCACGAACAGCTTTGGTGATGGCAAAGGTTGGATCTTTTTCCATCTTCTCACGAAGCGTGGCCTCTTTTAGACCGCTCGGGTGACCACTGTGCTTGTAATACATCTTCTTGTCTAACTTATCGCCAGTGACTTTGGTGTCTTTAGCGTTGATGACGATAACGAAATCTCCGCAATCGATGTGCTTGGTAAACTGGGTCTTTGACTTGCCGGTCAGCAAGATAGCGATTTGAGTGGCGACACGGCCAAGTGGTGCTTCGCCTGCGTCAACTATGTACCACTGACGGGTAACTTCGGTTGGTTTCGCGCTATAAGTTTTCATTATTTGCTCTCCTTAGCTGGCTTAACGACAGCCTTGGACTTGGCAGCTGGTTTCTTGGCAGGGCTGGCGGTCGCGACTGCTGGTGCTGGCGCCATTGTGGTGCCAGTAGCAGTAGTTGTGCCGGAAGCCTTCTTGGAAACTGGGGCGGCGCTGAGGTCGTCGACAAAGCTAACACGAGCCAGCTGAGCGTTATCACCACGGCGGGTCTTAGTCTTCTCAATGCGTAAGTGTCCACTAGAGCGGGCTCCGAGCTTAGGGGCGATTTCGTCTACGAGCTTGTGAGCGCTGGCAATAGTTTGCAAGCTACTAACAACTTGGCGGCGGTTGTGTAAGTCGCCTTTTTTAGCTTTGGTAATTAATTTTTCTACGTAAGGCACGATTTCTTTGGCCTTAAAAAGAGTAGTCTCGATTGATTCGTACTTAATAAGCGAGTCAGCTAGGCCTTTGATGAGTGCCCGACGTTGGTCGCGCTCGCGGTGGAATTTACGTCCTTGATATCCGTGGCGATGCATCTAAAGCTCCAGCTCCGCTAGTTTTTCTTTGACTTCGTCGAGGGCTTTGCTTCCGAAACCTTTGAGGTCTCGTAGCTCGGCATCATTGAGGGCAAACAAGTCGCGGATGGTGTGAATATCGTTGTTAATCAGGGCATTGGTAGTGCGAGCCGACAGGTTGAGGTCTTCGATGGAAGTGCTTAACGCCGTTGATTCTTCACCGATCATGTCATTACCGAATTCACCGTCTTGGCCTGCGGATTCTTTGGCGACCTCTACGGTCGCGACACGAGTTTTACCAGCCAGGGCTGAATACTGGTTAACCAGAACAGCTGAAGCTTCTTCGAAAGCATCCTGAGGAGTAATTGAACCATCTGTATCGACAGTCAGCAGCAAACGGTCTAGATCAGTTGCCTGACCGACACGAGTGTTTTCGACTTTGTAGCGAACGCGTAGAACCGGGCTAAAGATAGCATCTATGGCGATCATGTCACTTGGCTTGCGGGCCGCGCCTTCTTCGATGGTGCGATAACCACGACCAACTTCAACGGTTAGGTCAACTATAAACTTAGCCTTAGCGTCATCAATCGTGGCGATAACGTGGTCTGGGTTAACGATTTCGACATCCGCGTTAGTCTGGATGTCTTTAGCCGTGACCGCGCCCTTGCCGCTTTTAGTAATGCGTAGAGTTTGTGGTTCGCCCCCATAAATCCGGAAACGTACGCCTTTGAGGTTAAGCATGATGTCAACGACATCCTCTTTGACGCCTTCGACTGCCGTAAATTCGTGGGTTACGCCTTCAATTTTAAACGATGTGATGGCAGCGCCGGAAATACTGGAAAGCAACACACGACGAAGGCTGTTACCTAACGTCATGCCGTAACCACTGTGCAGCGGCTCGATAGCAAAGGTCGCGCTGGTCGCGCTGTGATCGTCAACTTTGACGAGACCTGGGGTGTGAATAATATTTGACATGTTGCGAGGCTCCTTATTAGCGTGAGTAGTATTCTACGATTAATTGCTCATTGATATCGAGTTCCGCGTCTTCGCGAACAGGCACGGCTGTCAGGGAGAACGTAAATTTCTTACGATCAACCTTTAACCAGCCTGGGATTTCACTCGGGGCGGGACTTACATCATCAAGCTTCTTGAAATATTCGGATTGAGCGCTTTTAGCGCGGACGGTTAGCTTATCGCCAGGCTTTAGACGGATTGAAGGGATGTCTACGCGGCTGTCGTTGAGCATAAAGTGACCATGAGTCATTAACTGACGAGCGGCTCGACGGCTAGGCGCGAAACCTGCACGATATACTGCGTTGTCGGCTCGAAGTTCCAGGAACTGAAGCAAGTTGTGACCGGACTGGCCATCGCGCTTGCTAGCTTCTTTCATTAGGTTACTAAACTGCTTTTCCAGCAGTCCGTACAAACGTTTTACTTTTTGCTTTTCGCGGAGTTGCAGTGAATACTGACTAGCTTTGTTGCCACGTGGACCACGAGCGTTTGGACCCTGGCCTGGCATGCTAGAACGTTTGACCAAAGCCTTGTGAGCCTTAGGGTGCAACGCGTAACCTTCACGGCGACTTTGTTTAACAATCGATGAGCGATCTCGTGCCATGGTTAAATTCTCCTAGCTTTCTTGGGACGAACGCCACCATGTGGAATACCGGTAACGTCTCTGATAGCTTCAACCTGGATGTCCATGCCAGCAAGGACACGAACGGCCGCGTCGCGACCAAGGCCAACGCCTTTGATGAATACTTCAGCTCGACTAAAACCATACTGCTGCTTGGCTGATTGAGCGGCGCGTTCGGCGGCGACCTGGGCAGCGTAGGCCGTGCCTTTTTTAGAGCCACGGAAGCCACAGGCTCCGGCGCTGGAAGCAGTTAGCTTGTTGCCGCTACTATCAGTAAAGGTAATTATGGTGTTATTAAAGGTTGCCTGAACGTGAACCTGGCCGCTGGGCACGTTGCGCTTGGCTTTTTTGCGCTTTGGAGCGGCGACTTTTTTGTCTGTAGGCGCGGCTTTGTCTGTAGTTACAGTAGCTTCAGTAGCTGCTGTTTTTACATCTTCGGGGGTGGTTGCAATAGTATCAGTCATAGAATTAAGTCTTAGACGCTACCTTCTTAGCGGTGCCACCAACGGTGGTCTTTTTGCCACGACGAGTGCGCGCGTTAGTCTTGGTGCGTTGACCGCGAGATGGCAAGCTCTGGGCGTGACGCATGCCACGGTAGGACTTGATCTCTTTGAGACGCTTAATGTTGCCACTAACAACTCGTTGAAGTTCACCCTCAACTAGCAAGTCGGCGTTAATAACATCCTGAATACGGGTGATTTCAGGGTCAGTCAGGTTTTCTACGCGAGCAGTCGTTTCTACTTTGGCTTTACTCAATATATCCAAAGATGTCTTTTCGCCAATGCCATAAACGTAAGTAAGCGCTACCCAGATCTGCTTTTTAGCGGGAATAGTTACACCAGAAATTCTAGCCATAGAGATTAACCCTGCCTTTGCTTATGCTTAGGTTTTAAATTGTTGATAACGTAAAGACGTCCTTTACGACGGACAATCTTATCATCTGGACTGATTTTTTTAACGCTTGCACGCACTTTCATGCGGATCATCCTTAACTGCAATGACACACTGCTTTATATAATTGATACTTAACTTTTCCGATAGGTGATTCTGCCCTTAGTAAGATCGTAAGGGGTCAACTCGACCGTAACGGTGTCACCGGGAACAATTCTGATAAAATGCTTGCGCATCTTACCGGCGACGTGAGCTATGATCTTGTGGCCGTTTTCAAGTTCTACTCGAAACTGAGTCCCTGGAAGAGTCTCAATTATTACGCCCGTAAGCTCGATTACTTCTTTATTAACTGCCATAGATATAACAAGAATTAATTATAGCAGGTTGCACAACGTTTTGTAAAGTGTTTTATGGAAAACAAACTTCTTACAGAACTTTACTGTCAACAGCCTATTTTTTACCCCTTTTGGGCAGTCTTGGGCGTAGCTTCGCGAAACGGCCACGCTTGCCCACCGCGTCATCTTCTGCGTCATTAAAGAAGTCTGGTTGTGAATATTGGTCGTAAGTGACCATTAAAGCCCGTGATTCGACCGCGCGGAGCGTCTGAAGCGCAACTGACACCAGGATTAGAACACTTGTGCCACCGATGCTAATACTGGCCGTAATGAACAACTGCGCCACTATCGGGAAAAGCGCCAGTAGCCCTAGGCTTAAGGCGCCGAAGAACGTTAGACGGTTAACTGTTTTAGCTAGGTAGGTTTCAGTTTGTGTCCCAGAGCGAATTCCCTCTATAAAACCACCCTGTTTCTGTAAGTTTTCGGCAATTTCTTGGGAGTTAAAGGTGATGCTGGTGTAGAAGAACGTAAACGTAAAGACAAGCAAGAAGTAAGTAACTGGATAGATGAATGCCTGCCAGCCTAAGCTAGAAAAGGTTTGAGCTGTTGGTGTCTGGAACCATTGACCAAGATGCGCCCCGAGTTCAGCCAGGCGATGACTGTGGTTACTGGTTAGTAGTTGACCGACAAAACTAGGCACGCTCAGGAAAGCTACAGCGAAAATAATCGGTACTACGCCTGCCGTAATAAGTTTGACAGGCAAAACTGTCGTAATACCACCGTATGCTCTGTTGCCCTGCACCCGTTTAGCGTAGTTAACGGTTAGGTTACGCGCGGCTTCGTTGAGCATAACGACTAGCCAGGTAACAACCAACACGGATACGGCAATTATTAAGCCCGTAATTAAGGCGCCCTTGTTAATTGGCAGACTGTGTCCAAAAACTAACCAGTGGTCTTTTTTGTCTAGAACCGAGCTAACAATACTCGAGATCTGACCGGGTAGACCGCTGACGATACCGACCGTGATAAGCAGCGATATACCATTACCAACACTTTGTTCGGTTACTAGCTCGCCAAGCCACATGAGTAGCATCGAACCACCCGTCAGCGCGGCGATCATCAAAACCCACTGAGCCGGCGAAGTATTGGCCGTAATGTCACCTATACCACCTATAGATTGCGCGGCTTGCCTAATAAGATAGATCGAACCAACAGCTTGGATAATTGACAGCGGTAACGTTAGTAAACGGGTGTATTGATTGATCTTTTTCTGGCCAAACTCGCCTTCTTTGCGTAGGGCTTCAAGCTGTGGGATCGCTTTGGTAAGAAGTTGCATGATAATCGAGGCGTTAATGTATGGCCCCAGACCGGCAATCATAATCGAGAAGTGAGCCAACGCGCCTCCGGAGAGCACGTTAATAAAGCTGAGTAGCTGGGGCGTGTTACTGGAGTTAAACAAGTTGTTAAGCACTTGGTGGAGAGTTTCGGGGTTGGCCAGAGGGACCGGAATGTGAGCTAAAACACGAAAAACAAATAAAATCCCCAACACTACGATCACGCGTCCGCGCATGTCTTTGTGTGTTAGTGACCTAGCGATTATTTTCCAGTTCATGTTTCTCTTATTACCCTCATAATTCTTGATTAAGTATACACGGAAATAGCCTTAGCGAAAAATTACTGTTCTGGAAATAATATCTTCGTTTAGCATGTCGTCGTGAACAGCCCAGTCTCTGCCAAATCTTTCAAGTTCTGACTCGTCAAATATTGTTGGTACCCGTAGCACGACTTCGTCAAAGTTTGCCAATGAAAATCTTAATATCTCATTACCATCGGGTGAAAAATTATTAAGCATAAACTTACCTAGTTGCTTATACTCAGGACCTCCCCACGGAGGATCAAGATTAACCGTGCTTGCTAGCTGCTTAGCTGCTATGTCAAAGAAGTCACCATTTATAAAAGCTATCCTGTGATCGACGTCGTATACTTTGGCATTATTTTTTGCCATTCGGAAACGATTAGGGTCCTTTTCGACCGCGACAACTTGCTTGCCACTTCTGGCTAATGCTATAGCGCTGCCTCCTATGCCCGCAAAGGCATCTAATACGTAGTCGCCCTTTATAAGCTTTGCTTGAGCCAACGCGGTTACTTCGGGCATAACTGAATACAGACCTACCAGGTCGGTTTGTATACCTTCATCAAACTTTGAAAAGTATTGATAACGTTTATCCCAATACTTTTGACCGGCCCCACCAAATGGGTTAGCCATTTACCTGCTCCATTAGTAAGTTATTTAGCGTCTTTTTTTGTAGACGTTTTCGAACGGCTTAAGCGAACGGTTTTTTCAAATGAACCACCTGCGGCTTCTACGGCGGCGATTGCTGACTTACTAGCAAGTGGCAGATTGACTGTTACTTTCTTAGTAAGCTCACCCTTTACTATCAGCTTAACCGTTACGAAAGGATTGCTAATTAAGCGAGCCTTGGCAAGTACGTTGGCGTCAACGGTTTTACCGCCGAATTGCTCGAGCTGGCCCGTGTATATGTTCTCGGCCGCGACGCGGTGACTGGTAAATCCAGGTAGTTTTGGTAACTTCTGCATGAGTGGGTTTTGGCCACCAGCAAAGCCTGGCTTGGCGCTTGAACCTGTTCGGGATTTTTGACCCT
>CAZQPT010000022.1:0-14132 GCA_964595295.1 uncultured Candidatus Saccharibacteria bacterium
GAAGTCATCACTTCCGACATTCCTAATGTCTCCGAAGAAACTCTGCGACACCTTGATGAAGACGGCATTGTCCGAATTGGTGCCGAAGTCCATCCTGGCGATATCCTGGTCGGTAAAATTACTCCTAAGGGCGAACAAGAACTTAGCTCAGAAGAGCGCCTACTACGGGCCATCTTCGGCGAAAAAGCTAAAGAAGTTCGTGATACCTCACAGCGCATGAGCAATGGCAAACACGGTAAAGTCGTTGGCGTTAAGGTTTTCAGCCGAGAAAATGGTCATGAACTTAAAGCTGGCGTCATCATGCAAATCCAGGTCTTCGTGGCTCAGATGCGCAAAATCGCCGTTGGCGATAAACTTGGTGGTCGTCACGGTAACAAGGGTGTTATTGCC
This sequence comes from uncultured Candidatus Saccharibacteria bacterium, assembly GCA_964595295.1. Taxonomy (GTDB): domain Bacteria; phylum Patescibacteriota; class Saccharimonadia; order Saccharimonadales; family UBA4665; genus RYN-405. The sequence goes on from CAZQPT010000022.1 coordinate 391, forward strand.
CGAATTCTACCTGTCGAAGACATGCCATTCATGGAAGACGGTACCCCTGTCGAAATCGTGCTTAACCCGCTTGGTGTTCCATCACGTATGAACGTCGGACAGTTGTTCGAAACTCACCTTGGCATGGCCGCTCGGGCCCTTGGCATGAAAGTTGCCAGCCCATCATTTAATGGCGTGCCAGTCCCTAAAATCCACGAGCTTCTAAAGGAAGCCGGCCTGCCAGAAGATGGCAAGCAGCAGCTGTATGATGGCCGAACAGGTGAATCGTTCCATGAACGCACCACGGTCGGTAGCATGTACATGATCAAACTCAATCACATGGTTGCCGATAAGATCCACGCCCGCTCGACTGGTCCATACACCATGGTTACCCAACAGCCACTTGGCGGTAAGGCCCAAAATGGTGGTCAGCGCTTCGGAGAAATGGAAGTCTGGGCTCTCGAAGCTTATGGCGCCGCTAACACTCTACAAGAAATGCTTACCATTAAGTCCGATGATGTTTACGGTCGAAGCAAAGCTTACGAATCTATCATCAAAAAGACCCAAATCGTTGGTCCTAAGGTTCCAGAAAGCTTTAACGTGCTCGTTAAAGAGCTACAAGGGCTTGGTCTTAAGGTTGATCTGGTGCACTCCGATATCGTTATCGATGCCGAAGAGGTACTAGCCAACAACATTAAAGACGAAGCGGCTCACCCATCCGACGTAGACGTTCCGCAAGCTTCAATCTCCGACATTGACGTAACCGAAGAAGCCGTCGCTGACGAGTTCAGTATCGTAACCGCCGACGAAGACGCTGCCGGCAACGCCGTAGTAGCCGACCTAGTCCCGGTACCAGATGACACTAACGATGATAACCAAGAGGAGGCGTAAGATGATGCCACAACGATATTCAAACAATGGCACCGACATCGCTGATTTTGACGCCGTCCGCCTGGCTGTCGCTAGTCCGGAAGACATTAAAGATTGGAGCCACGGCGAAGTTCTTAAGCCGGAAACCATCAACTACCGTACTCAGAAGCCTGAGCGCGATGGTTTGTTCTGCGAACGAATTTTCGGACCAGTTAAAGATATTAATCCCCACGACGCTAAGTACAAAGGCGTTCGCTCCCGTGAAGCAGCCGTCGATAAAAATGGCGAGCTGGTTACTCGTTCGATAGTCCGACGTGAGCGCATGGGCCATATTCAATTAGCTGTACCGGTGTCACATATTTGGTTCCTACGCGGTACCCCAAGCGCCATGGGCCTGTTGCTCGGTCTAACGGTCAAGAACCTGGAGCGCGTGGCTTACTTCGCTAGCTACATCATCAAAACAGTCGATATCGCCAAACGCGATCAGCTACTTGCCGATAAGGAAGCCGAATTTAACGCCGGCAAAGAAGCCATCAAACTGCGTTACGAAAAAGAAGCCGAAGCCGAAGACGCCAACGTCAAAGCTCTGGCCGAAGCCCAAACTAAAGAGACCGAAGAACTTTCCGAAGCTTTCGACCTGTTCAAGAGCCAACTCACTAGTCTTAATCCGCTAGCTCTAATCAACGAAACCGACTACCGTAACCTACCTGACAATCTGCGCAAGCTAGTTACTGTTGGTATGGGTGGCGCGTCACTGCGCGACCTATTGGTATCTGTTAACCTCAAGCAACTAATCGCTGACCTAACCGCCGAAGCCGAAGACGCTAAGGGCCAACGTAAGAAAAAGCTGATGAAGCGCCTTCGTTTGCTGGAGTCTATGGACCGGGCCGGCATCAAGCCTTCAAGCATGTGTTTGAGCGTCTTGCCTGTGATTCCTCCGGACCTTCGCCCGATGGTTCAGCTTACCGGTGGTCGCTTTGCTACCTCTGACCTTAACGACCTCTACCGTCGTGTCATCAACCGTAACAACCGTCTTAAGAAGTTAATGGACCTAAATGCCCCAGAAGTTATTCGCCGCAACGAGCAGCGCATGCTTCAGGAAGCCGTTGACGCCTTAATCGACAACAACTCAGCCCGCTCAGGTCGTGCCGTAGCCGCTACCGGCCAACGCCGACGCCTAAAATCTTTGAGCGACATGCTCAAGGGTAAGCAGGGTCGTTTCCGCCAGAACCTGCTTGGTAAGCGGGTTGACTACTCCGGTCGTTCGGTAATTGTTGCCGGTCCTGAGCTAAAGATTCACCAGTGTGGTTTGCCAAAAATGATGGCCCTAGAGCTATTCAAGCCATTCGTAATTGGCGAGCTCATCGAGCGCGAACAAGCCCACAACATTCGAAGCGCCAGTCGTTTAATCGAAATGGGCGAAACAGCTGTCTGGGACGCTTTAGACGAAGTAATTAAGGGCAAGTACGTGCTCCTAAATCGTGCTCCTTCGCTTCACCGTTTGAGCATCCAGGCTTTCCAGCCGGTGCTAATCGAGGGTCGAGCTATTCAGCTTCATCCGCTAGTTTGTAAGGGCTTTAACGCTGACTTTGATGGTGACCAAATGGCCGTTCACTTGCCGCTCAGCGACAAGGCTCAAGCCGAAGCCCGCGACATCATGGCTGCTAACCGCAACCTGTTGAAGCCAGCTGACGGTTCACCAATTCTGCACATCGAACAGGACATTGTCCTCGGTTGTTACTTCCTCACCTACGAACGACCACAGAACGTCGACAAAAAGGTTCGTAACTTCAGTAGCCTCAACGAAGCCATGATGGCACTTGACAACAAGATTATAATGTTGCAAAGCCAAGTTCGTTTACCATTCCGTGGCGAGATCCGTGAAACCACTATTGGACGCCTACTGTTCAACGAAATATTTCCGGACGACTTCCCACTGCAAGACGAGACCATGACTAAAAAGCGCCTACAAAACGTTATGGCCAAGGTTTACACTCAGTTCGGCCAGGAAAAAACCGCCGAAATCGCAGACGACCTCAAAGACCTCGGTTTCTACTACGCCACTCTGTCCGGTCTATCTATGGGCATGGGTGATTTTAACCCAATCATAGGTATGGAAAAAGTTCTGGAAGAAGGCGAAGTTCGCTCGGCTGCCATTTCTGATCAATACGACGAGGGTTTCATTACCGACGACGAACGACACCGCTTAATTGTCGACAACTGGACCAAAGTCGAGACTAAAGTTCAGGACATGCTAACCCAACAGATGGTCGGCCAGGATTCATCAATGGCAATCGCTATTAACTCTGGCGCCCGTGGTAATGTATCGCAGCTAAACAACGCTGTTGGTATGCTTGGCGTGCTTCAGGATGCTGGTGGTAACGTCATTGAACTACCGATTAAGTCCGGTTATGTTGCTGGTCTAAACCCACTCGAATACTTTACCGGTACCCGTGGTACTCGTAAGGCGCTAATAGACATCGCCCTTAAAACCGCCGATGCTGGCTACCTAACTCGTCGTTTGGTTGACGTATCGCAAGACGTGTTTACTCTCGACGAAGACTTAATTGATCCAGGCTTCGCCATGCTTCGTTCCGACGCCGCTATAATTGGCGTACCTTATGGCCAACGTCTAATCGGTCGCTTCGCGACAGATACCGTTAAGGGTCATGTCAAGAAGGGTCAACTGATTACGGCTGAAATCGCTCAAGGCATCGAAGACGACAAAGAAATTGACGGCCTAAAGATTGCCAGCGCCCTTAGCTGTACCAGCGTCCGCGGTGTTTCCCAGAAATCCTATGGCATTGATCCGGCAACCGGTAACTTAGTAGCCGATCACCATCCTATTGGCGTAATTGCCGCCCAGTCTATCGGTGAACTCGGTACCCAGCTAAGTCTTGACTCTAAGCACCGTTCCGGTGGTGTAGTGGCCGACAACTCAGCCCAAGGTCTTTCCCGTGTCGAGGAACTTTTTGAAGTTCGTCAGCCTAAGGGCCAGGCCTATCTCACCGAAATATCCGGTATCGCTAATACTTGGGAAGAAGGTGATCACTACGTCGTTCAGGTTACGGCCGACGATAAAGAAAAAGTCACGCTTAAGCTCGGTGAGCGCAAAGCTCAAATCGCTTCTGGCACCGATGTTGTCGCTGGCGACGTAGTCGCGGCTTTGGAAGACGCTTCCGAGCCGCTAATCGCGCCAATGGCCGGTAAAGCTTCAGTTACTAATAACGCCGTCATCATCACTCCGACTAGTCAGAGTGTTGTCCGCTACGAAATCCCGGGCTTTAAGCAGCTACAGGTTGAGGATGGTTCCAAGATCGTCACTGGTCAGCGTCTGACAAATGGTTCAATTAATTTGCAGGACCTAATGCGCTTGCAAGGCGTTGAAGCTACTCAGCGCTACATCATGAACGAAATCCTAAAGATCTTTGCCGGACAGGGTCAAAACGTGGCCGATAAGCACCTTGAGATCATTGTTCGCCAGATGTTTAGTCGAGTGCAAATCGAAGAGGCCGCCGACAGTGAATTCGTTACCGGTGACATCGTCAGTAAACTAGCCGTAGTTGAAGCCAACGACGCCCTGATTTCCGACAAGAAACACCCGGCTAAGTACGTTCAGCTACTGCTTGGAATTACCAAGGCATCTCTGAGTACTGACTCCTTCCTGAGTGCCGCCTCATTCCAGGACACTACTCGTGTTCTAATTGCCGCCGCTACCAGCGGTAAGGTAGACAAACTGTACGGTCTTAAGGAAAACGTCATCTTGGGTCGCAAGATCCCAGTTGGTACTGGTCACCGACCAGACGGTGATGAAGACGACCTGGACGATGAGCAAGCTCAATTAGCCGCCGAAGCTAAAGTTGTCATAGGCGCTCAGCCATCAGTTGAAACTGAAGACTAAATCTGTTACAATAGAAACATCAACTAAGTAATCCGAGCCCTGGGAATTGGCATATTTCCTCGCAGCAGCAGATTACAGATCCATCAAGGAGCAAGAATGCCAACAATCAATCAACTGGTGCGTAAGCCACGCACTAAGGCCACTACCAAAAGTAAGTCGCCGGCTATGCAACGCGTTACCAACAACCTAAAGACCAAAAACTACGAGAAGCCAGCGCCATTTAAGCGCGGCGTCTGCGTTAAGGTCACAACCAAAACTCCTAAGAAACCTAACTCGGCTTTGCGTAAGGTTGCCCGCGTGCGTCTTAGCAATGGATACGAAGTTTGGGCTTACATCGGCGGCGAAGGTCATAACCTCCAAGAGCACGCCGTTGTTCTAGTCCGCGGTGGACGCGTAAAAGACCTTCCTGGTGTTCGTTACCACATTGTTCGCGGCAGCCTTGACCTTCAAGGCGTTCAGAACCGTAAGCAGGGCCGCTCCAAGTACGGTACCAAGAAAGAAGGCAAATAGTCATGCCACGTAAAAAGACCGCTTCATTAGTTCGCGATATCCCAGCCGACCGCATTTACGGCAGCGTGCCTTTGCAGCGCCTAATCAACCGCGTAATGCTTAATGGCAAGAAGCAAATTGCCGAACGCCTAGTCTACGGTGGCCTGCTAAAAGCCGCCGAGAAGCTAAAAGTAGAAAACCCAATTGAAGTTTTTGATCAGGCCTACAAGAACATCCAACCCCACGTCGAGACCCGTTCCCGACGAGTCGGTGGTGCTAACTACCAGATTCCTTTCGAAGTTAAAGGTCAGCGCCAGCAGCACCTAACGGCTATGTGGTTCGTGGCTGCTTGCCGTTCACGCAAAGGTATGAGCATGCAAGATCGCATCGCTGCTGAGCTAGTCGACGCCTACAACGGCCAAGGCGCGGCAGTCAAAAAGCGTGAAGACGTTACCAAGATGGCCGACGCTAACCGAGCTTTCGCTCACTTCGCCCGGACCTAAATGATAAGGGACTATTTACCACCAGCCGAAGACATGTGCGGTAGTGGATCTTCGTCAGAAGAAATGCTTTGGGCAGGCCAGTACGGCGCGTATATGGAACGAGTTAAGAGCGCGCCTGATATACTTCAGCCTTTACTTAATAGTGAGAGAGCGCTGGCAAGGGGCATCGGAGCGCTTTGTGCTAGCGCAGTTGAGCTAATACCTATAAACACGCATAAATAACAAGGATAAATTAAATAATGGCAACCAAGAAAACACCAATGGACAAAATTCGTAACATGGGCATTATCGCCCATATTGACGCTGGCAAAACCACTACTACCGAAGGTATTTTGTACCGAACTGGCTTAAAGCACAAAATAGGCGCCGTTCACGAAGGGGGAACCACCACTGACTTTATGGAGCAGGAGCGCGAACGCGGTATTACAATCGCTTCGGCAGCCGTCACGACCTATTGGAAAGATCACCAGGTTAACATTATCGATACTCCGGGTCACATCGACTTCACCGTAGAAGTTGAGCGCTCCTTGCGCGTGCTTGATGGCGCTTGCGTTGTCTTTGACGGCAAAATGGGTGTCGAGTCACAGTCCGAAACTGTTTGGCGCCAGGCCGACAAGTACAAAGTGCCTCGTATATGTTTTATTAACAAAATCAACCAGACCGGTGGCGACTTTTACAAATCACTAGATACTATTCACGCTCGCTTAAGCAAGCGGGCTTTCCCGATTCACTTGCCAATTGGCTTCGAGCAAAGCATCAACGGCATAGTTGACCTGATTGCCATGAAAGCCTACACCTACAAAGACTTTACCGATCATGAACTAGTTGTCGGCGAAATCCCCGAAGACATGATGGACAAGGTCAAAAAATATCGCTCGTTACTCATCGAAAACGCGGTTGCCGAAGACGAAGCAATGCTCGAAAAGTACTTTGAGGTTGGCGAAGAGGGCCTAACTGAGGCCGATGTTAACCAAGCAGTGCGTACCGCCGTCTTAACCGGTGGTTTTTACGCTGTTACTGGTGGTGATGGCCGTGGTGTTATCGTCGAAAAGGTACTGGATGCCGTTAACGAATTCTTGCCAAGTCCGATTGATCGTGGCTCAACTTGGGGCACGCACCCTAAAACCGGCGACAAAGTAGAGCGCAAACCGGCCGAAGACCAGCCTTTTAGTGGTTTAGCCTTTAAAATAGCCACAGACCCGTTCGTGGGCAAGTTGGCCTATTTCCGTGTTTACTCCGGTACTTTGGCTTCGGGCTCGTATGTTCTTAACAGCTCTACGGGCGAAAAAGAGCGCGTCGGCCGTATCGTCCGCATGCAAGCAGATAAGCGTGAAGACGTTGACGAAGTCGGCGCCGGTGACATCGCCGCAATTGTTGGCCTTAAAGGTACAACCACCGGTAATACTTTGTCTGATCTTAATAATCCCATAGTTCTGGAAAGCATTACTTTCCCAGAACCGCCAGTGTCTATCGCTATTGAGCCAAAGACCAAAGCCGACCAAGAAAAAATGAGCATTGCCATGCAACGTTTGGCAGAAGAGGACCCTACTTTCCGTATAAACGTCGACGACGAAACCGGCCAAACCATTATCAGCGGTATGGGCGAGCTTCACCTGGAGATCATCGTTGACCGCATGAAGCGCGAATTTAACGTTGAAGCCAACGTTGGTCAGCCACAGGTTGCTTACCGCGAAACTATCCGTAAAGAAGGCGTCGAAGTTCAGGGCAAGTTTGTTCGTCAATCAGGCGGACGCGGTCAGTACGGTGACGTTTGGATCCGAGTTAGCCCTAACGAAGAAGGCGAAGGCTTTAAGTTCGTCAACGCCATCAAGGGTGGTGTAGTTCCATCCGAGTACATCAAACCAGTCGAACAGGGGATTAAAGAAGCTATGGCCAACGGCGTCATCGCTGGTTACCCGGTTGTCGACGTTATCGCCGAGCTTTACGATGGCAGCTACCACGATGTTGACTCCAACGAGATGGCCTTTAAAATTGCCGGCTCGCTAGCTTTACAAGAAGGTGTTAAGAAGGCTGGACCAGTATTACTTGAACCAGTCATGAAGGTCGTAGTCGTTACCCCCGAAGAATTCATGGGTGAAGTCATCGGCGCTCTTAACTCCAAGCGTGGCCGCATCGAAACCATGGAAGATTTGTCTACCGGCATCAAAGAAATCACCGCTTTCGTGCCTTTGGGCGAGATGTTTGGCTACACGACTGATCTTCGTAGCTCTACTCAAGGTCGAGCCAGTTCCAGCATGGAGCTCGACCACTACGCCGACGTGCCAAATCACGTTGCCGAAGCTATCATCGCCAAAAACGCTAAATAGTGTATTTCTAAGCGAAAAAAGAACGGCCGCGCGGCCGTTCTTTTTACTTGCTTGTTCAGGGGTTACCTTAAAGGCAGCCTGCCCAGACTCGAGACGCCTCCGGGATGTACCCATCATACCCATAATAGTTACTTGTAATGTACTCAACGTGTGTCCAGCCACCACTTGTTCCGCCGGACATCATGTAGACAGGGTTACCGTAATAAGCGTTTACTTCTACCGGACCTCCGGGCCATGCTCTGACACCTACTGATGACCAAACAATCCTATAATACGGATTGCAAGCATGGGCTGCTTGTGCCGCGAACGGACTAGAATTAGCTGGGCTTAGCGCGGCTACACCTGTAAAAGCGACGACTGCTATGATTAGCCCCATCGCGAGTTTTTGAAATTTTTTCACTTTGCCTCCTTAACGTTTGTTACTAATAACACAATTATCGATTATACGACTGGCTAATTTGATTATGTGTAATATTTATTACACAATGGCGTTAGACCATACTTTGGCTTGATTATGACTCTTTACAAACCGCTAGGCTTTCTCTATACTATCTTCGGTAACTTGTGTGAGCTCTACTATACTCATGCAAAGACAATTAAAGTAATTTATAAATAGTTAACCAAGGAGCATTTCTAATGGCTGAGAATTTCGACCGAACCAAGCCTCACGTTAACGTTGGCACAATGGGCCACGTTGACCACGGTAAAACAACTCTAACCGCGGCAATCACCGCCGTGCTGGCAAAGAAAATGCCTAGCGCGGTTAACAAGCCAGTCGCTTATGACATGATCGACAACGCCCCGGAAGAGCGCGCTCGTGGTATTACCATCGCCACCTCTCACCAGGAGTACGAAAGCGAAAAGCGTCACTACGCTCATGTCGACATGCCGGGTCACGCCGACTACGTTAAGAACATGATTACCGGTGCCGCTCAAATTGACGGTGCTATTCTAGTTGTTGGCGCTAATGATGGTCCACTACCACAAACTCGAGAGCACGTACTGCTTGCTAAGCAGGTCGGCGTACCTTCTATTTTGGTCTTCATGAACAAGATGGACCTAGCTGATCCAGAACTAGTCGAGCTCGTCGAAGAAGAAATCCGCGAACTACTAGAGAAGAACGGTTTCGACCGCGATTGTCCTATCATCAAAGGTTCCGCTACTAAGGCTCTTGCCGGCGATGCCGCCTCTGAAGACGCTATTATGGAACTGGTTAAAGCCATGGACGACTATGTTCCAGAACCAAAGCGCGAACTAGACAAGCCATTCCTAATGCCAATCGAAGACGTATTCTCAATCAAGGGTCGCGGCACAGTCGCTACTGGTCGTATTGAGTCCGGCATCGTTAAACTTAACGAAGAAGTCGAAATCGTTGGTATCCGCAAAACTACCAAGAGCGTCGTAACTGGTATCGAAGCCTTCAAAAAGAACCTCGACCAAGGTCAGGCTGGCGACAACGCCGGTATCTTGCTCCGCGGTATCGAGCGCGATGACATCGAGCGCGGTCAAGTTCTTGCTAAGCCCGGTTCTGTTACTCCGCACACCGAATTTGATTCAGAAGTTTATATCCTGAACAAGGACGAAGGTGGCCGTCACACGCCTTTCTTCAAGGGCTACAAGCCTCAGTTTTACTTCCGTACTACGGACGTAACCGGTGAAGTCGAGCTACCAGCCGACAAAGAAATGGTTATGCCAGGCGACACAGTAACCTTTAAGGTTAAGTTGCTGGCTCCAATCGCCATGGAACAGGGACTGCGCTTCGCTATTCGCGAAGGTGGCCGTACTGTTGGCGCGGGCGTTGTTACTAAAGTCGTTAAATAACGATCCCGACAACTCCATAAAAGAGCCCCATAACGGGGCTCTTTTGCTATAGCACTTTGCTCAGACACGATTATCTGTTAAAATAAGTCTACATTAACGTAATATGCTGACTAAAAGTCATTCGTGAAATACCGAGTGATGTTACAGCAATCAGCCTAGCTGAGAAGGAACAACACCTATGGCAGACGCCAAACCAGATGTAAAACAGCGAATTCGTATTCGTCTTAAGGCCTATGATCACAAAGTGATTGATCAGGCGGCTAAGCAGATCGTTGACACAGCTCTTCGTACAGGCGCTACTCTTGCCGGCCCGATTCCATTGCCAACCCGCCGCAGTACTTTTACGGTAGTTAAAAGTCCTCACGTCTACAAAAAAGGTCGTGAACAATTCGAAATGCGTGTTCACAAACGCCTAATTGATGTTTTCGAGCCAACGCCAAAGACCATCGATAGCCTGATGAACCTGTCGCTACCAGCTGGTTGCGACGTTGAAATCAAAATGTAACAACGGGAAAGACCAGAAATGAGCAAACGGGGTATCGACCACATAGGTGTTGGCTGTGTCGCTTTAGTTCATGATGGTAATGGCAACTTGTTACTTCAAAAGCGCGGCCAACAGGCCAGGGATGAGCATGGAGCTTGGGATCTGTGCGGTGGAGCTATCGAATTCGGCGACACTATCGAGGAGACTCTTCGCAAAGAACTGTTTGAAGAGCTTTGCGTTGAGCCGGCAGACATGGAGTTCCTGGTGGCCTATGACGCGCATCGAGTTCAGAGCGGCATCAATACGCACTGGGTGCAGATCGTCTATTCTGTAAAGGTCGACCCAGACAAAGTTAAAATTGGCGAACCGCACAAAATAAGTGAACTGGGCTGGTTCACATCTAAAACTTTGCCAAAACCGCTCCACTCTCAGTTCCAAAAAAGTTTCCAGGTGGCTAGTAAACGCGGCATTATCAAATAATTAAGCTAACGTATAATTTGCAACGTCTTGACAGATGTAACACGCACGTGATACTCTAGTATGGTATCTCAAAAAGACATGCGCTTGGACTACGGGATCTAGGTCTACCAACAGGGGTAGAAACCGACCGTATCCAAGAATTTTTATGTCGGGGGCGTACGGAAAACACTATATGAAAGCACTAATTACACGTAAAGTTGGCATGACCAGCACCATCGCGGAAGATGGCGCCGTGACTGCTATTACCTTGCTTTCTGTGGCTGATCAAACTGTACTGCACCACAAAACTCTAGAAAAAGACGGCTACACCGCTGTTCAGGTAGGCACCGAGACAGCCAAAAAGATGGGAAAAAGTCTTGCCGGTCACGTTAAGCAATCCAAGGTGATGCCCAAGATTATTCGCGAAATTCGTATAGACGAAATCCCAGAAGAACTAACCATCGGCGCCAGCTACAGCGCCGATGTTTTTGATGTGGGCGACAAAGTTCAGGTTACAGGCCTTACTAAAGGTAAGGGTTGGGCCGGCACTATCCGTCGTCACAACTTCCACCGCCAGCGCAAAACTCACGGCGGTAAGGGAAATACTCGTAAGCCAGGTTCTATCGGCTCAATGTATCCGCAGCACATTCTTAAGGGAACCCGCATGGCAGGCCAACTCGGTCACGAACAAATCACCGTCCGCGGACTTAAAATCGCTTTAGTAGACATGGAACACAACGTCATTGGCGTCACCGGAGCTGTTCCGGGTCCACGTAAGGGAATCATCATACTCAAAGGATCGGTACGATAATCATGGCTATCGCGACTTATTCTAAGACCGGTACTAAAGCCACAACTGCCGCTAAGCTAGACGCGACTGTGTTTGGCGTGACTGCTAAGAATCACGAATTGGTTAAGGCCGCTTACGTAACTTACCTAGCCAACGGCCGGGAAAATCTGGCAGTCGTTAAGACTCGAGCTATGGTTAGCGGTGGCGGTAAGAAGCCTTGGAAGCAAAAGGGAACTGGCCGAGCTCGTTTCGGCTCATCTCGAGTGCCTATTTGGCGCGGTGGTGGTATCACTTTTGGTCCAACTGGCGAAGAAAACTACTCTAAGCAGATGAACGTTAAGGCTAAGCGCCTAGCTGTCCGTCAAGCTCTGAGCATGGCTAACGAAGCTGGCAAAATCAAAGTCGTAGAATCTTTTACGACTATGGCCGACAAGACCAAAGACATGGCCGCGTTCTTAACTAAGATCGAAGCCAAGGGCAACATTCTATGTGTCGTAGGCGCCAAAGACGCTAGCAAAGAGCGAGCAACCCAGAACATTCAGAAGCTCAAAGTCGTGTCTGCTACTTATCTTAACGTTTATGACATCCTTAACGCCGACAACATTGTATTTAGCCAAGACGCGTTAACCGCTGTTAGTGAATGGCTGGGAGACAAGAAGTAATGAGTAAAACCACTACCCTCAAGCCTCGTCTTAACGAAAAGACTTACCGCCTGGCGGAAAGCCGTGTCTACGTTTTCGTCATCGAAAAGGGCGTCAACAAACACACTGTTGCCCGAGCCGTCGAAACTCAGTTCGACGTTAAGGTTGTCGCTGTTAACACCCTAAATACTCTCGGTAAAGCCAAGCGTACCATCAGCATTAATGGCAAGCGCACAGTTAACGCCGAAGGTCGCCGCAACGGCATCCGCAAAGCTTACGTAACTCTAGCCGAAGGCCACAGTCTGCCATTCTTCAACGCTATCGAAGAAGAAGAGCAAAAAGAGCAAGCCGTTCAGGAAAAAGTCGACAAAGCCGCCGATAAAAAGGCTGCCAAAGACAGCAAAGAATCCAAGGGTCTACTAGGCCTAGGTCGTAAAAAAGCCGACAAGGAAGCAAACTAATGGCTATTAAACAGTACAACCCAACTACGCCCGGCCGCCGAGGCATGACCAGCCAGGACTTCGATGGTATTACTACCAAGAAGCCGCTGCGCTCACTACTCGTCGCCCAGCGCCGTGGTAACGGTCGTAACAACCAGGGCCGCATCACTACTCGACACAAGGGTGGTGGCACTAAGAAGTTTTATCGCCTGGTTAACTTTAAGCTGGCCGAAGGCATTACCGCTACAATCGAGCACATCGAATACGATCCTAACCGCAGCGCACGCATTGCCCGGATTAAAGAATCAAACGGTATCTATCACTACATCTTATGCGCCAATGGCATGAAGGTTGGCCAGACAATCACCAGCGGTGAAGACGCTCCAGTGGAAATGGGCAACCGTTTGCCACTTAAGAATATCCCTGTTGGAGCGACTATCCACGCCATCGAAATGAAGCCTGGCCGAGGCGCTCAAATGGTCCGTTCGGCTGGCAACAGCGCTCAACTTATGGGCCGTGCCGAAGGTGGCTACGTTCAGGTTCGCCTTCCCTCAGGCGAAGTTCGTCTTATTAATGAAATGTGCACGGCTTCACTCGGTGTCATCGGTAACGAGCAGCACCAGAACGTCAAAATCGGTAAAGCCGGTCGTAACCGTCACCTCGGCAAGCGCCCAGGCGTGCGTGGTGTGGTTATGAACGCCGCCGATCACCCGCATGGTGGTGGCGATGGTGGTCGTCACGGTATCGGTGGTGGCAAAAACCACGGTTCCGCGCCTAAGACACCTTGGGGCCAGAAGACACTTGGTTTTAAGACCCGTCGCCGTAAGAATACTAGCCAGTTTATCGTAAGGTCGCGTCACGCGGCGAAGAGGAAATAACCATGAGTCGTTCACTTAAAAAAGGTCCATACGTAGATTTCAAACTCGCCAAGAAGGTCGAGGCTTTGGGCGACAACGATCGTACCATTATTAAGACATGGGCTCGTTCTAGCACTATTACTCCTGAATTCGTTGGTAAGACTATCGCTGTTCACAACGG
>CAZQPT010000023.1:0-13296 GCA_964595295.1 uncultured Candidatus Saccharibacteria bacterium
TTGCCGCCGTCACCGCCGTCCGGACCGCCTTTATCGATAAATTTTTCGTGCCTAAAGCTCAGTTTGCCGTTACCGCCATCGCCGGCTATGGCCACTACTTTAACTTTGTCGATAAAACTCATCATTAAATCATAACAGATTTTGGCTCTCTAGTCCACCCCTGTAGTGCAGTCCTGATCTCCCTAGTGAACGTACTTCGAGCTTTTTATTTTGGTAATGAGCATTTTAAAGAAACGCGCTAGCTTAAAATTACCTAATATAAGTACTGCTAAGAATACGGCTATGTAGGCCGACTTGCTCGTGAAGCCGAAGTCATTTAGATCTTTGCCCCAACCCGTTATACCGTCAATCGTGTAGCCCAAGATAAGTACAATAATGTAGCCCGCTATCAAGTACCCAAGAATTTTAAAAATTTTTATTATCATACTCAGCATAAGGCTAGTAGCTGTCTATCTGTTTGACGTAGGCAAGTAACTCAGGATTTGGGCACTCAGATTCGGTATAGAAATAAGCTGTTTTGCCATTAGAAAGTAGCTTGGTGGCGGCTGGTTTTTGACCCTCATGGGGCTGAAAATTAACAGTGATACCTCTGACACACGCTTGTAGTTCGGGGACTCTCTCGAACACGTCCTTAGGACCCCCCAGACTACTTGGAGCAATGATGACTGCGGCGGCGGTTCTAGATATGTTATTTCTGCTGGCGAGGTTAAGTTCCGGTAAAGTACCGGCATTATTCCCAGAATCATAGCGATAGAGGACTTGCCCTAGATTGTTGTCCGCTGGTGGCAGAGTTAGCTTAGCCACTGATATGTAAGCTTTACCGGAAATTGGATCTATGGGGACGGGCTGGTTCAGCGCTTCGGCAGATCTGACTATTAGATTAGCGATCTGTTGTTTGTCGTCGCTTCTGTCTCGTTTAAACAGATAAAACGTGAAGCCAGAATCAACTAACAAAGCTACACTTAACAGCGCTACCGCTATGATTAGCGTTTGGGGGACTTTGGAGGATCGTGTTTGTTTTATTTTCATGCCCTAACTCTAGCATAAGCGTTATCTAGCAAACAACTTAAGCTAGTTCGTAAGAAATACCGTGTCGAAGACTGGTTTTCGTCGAGCTAGCTTAAGTTGTTTGTAGAAGGTCTAGTGGGAGATGTAGTGACCGAACTTAGAAGCAGAAACCCAATCGCTATAACCAACCCGGCCAAAGCCAGCTAGCCCGTTCATGTCCGAGTACTTAATCATAGTGCCGTCATCTGATACGGCTTCGATGTAGGCGACGTGACCGAAGTAACCGGCATCACTTTGGCCGATGCCACCAGCAACTGGTCGACTACTAACGTTCCAGCCGCTAACTGAGGCCAAGTTATCCCAGGTGTTGGCGTTACCCCAGTTAGCCGGAACCGGTAGTTTGTTGGCAACGTACCAGGTACAGTATCCGTAATCATAGCCATTTGAGCCATATACGGGTGAACCACCCCAAGGGAAACTAGCTGAAGCCGAAGAACTATTACGGGCTACTTGAGCAGCTGTTATAGAAACAGCCTTAGTGCCGTCAGGAATCACAATTTGCTGACCAGGGACAAGTCCCTTAATTTCGGCGTCATTAAAGGCGGAAATCTTGTCTTTACTAGAGTTATATTTTTGGGCCAGCATATCGACCGTATCACCTGCCTGTACGGTGTAAATGATGCCGTTGACCGGCGGGATAGTCAGTTTGGTACCTGTGGCAATGGCTTCACCTGATAAGTTGTTAGACCAACGAATGCTGTCTGACGTAACCCCAAATTTAGCGGCTACGCCAGCTAGCGTATCACCTGCTACAGAGGTGTAAGACTTAATGTCGGCCCGCGACTTGAGAGCCGTGGCTACTACCTGCGGCTTGCTAACCACGCTGTCGTTAGAGGCGGCAATGGCCACAGTGGCGGCCTGAGACTGCGCCTGATTGGTTATGGCGGTAGTTTCCGGCAAACTACTGAGTCGGGCGACCATTAGGGCGATATCGGCTGAGGATACGCGGTCCAGTGGATTAGCCACGCCGGCAGTTCTGGTGCTGTCACCAACAACCGCGGCGGCTTTTGGTAAACCGTTATTTCGGGGGTTTTGGACGACAATAATAGAAATCACCGCTAAAACGGCGACATTTGATATCAATAAAGCTGTTCGCACGGCCCGGCGACGAGTCGACTTGCGACGTGTTTTGGACTGGATGAGGCTATAGAGCTTGGAAGACCAAGTTGTTCTTGGTACGACTAAATGTTCGAGAATCGAATTGGAGGGGGTTGTACTGATACAAACTCCTGCGCCCGGAGGCGCTTATATTAAGCGAAATGTAAGTGGTAACTTGATACGTAAACAGATGTCCACATAAAAAGCTACCAGAGAAGTATAGCAAACAGACCGGAAATAGCAAGACCTTTATGCTTTTTTACCCCCGTTAGCCTATTTTAGCGACCGCATAATTGGTGACAATATTTGTCTGTTAAAGCTTGATGTTCCTCGAGGGTTTTCGAAAAGTGAGTCGTGCCATCATCACCGGCGACAAAGAAAAGCCAGTCCGTGGATGCCGGTTTGGTGGCAGCAGACAACGAATTAGCACTGATGGTACTGATCGGCGTAGGCGGTAATCCGGAGTGTATCAAGGTGTTATACGGTGAATCATAAGTTAAGCTAGGCGATCTTCCGGCGACAATTGAGCCGTAACGAGCCGTAACGTCCGAACCAAGCATAATGCCACCCTTAAGCCTGGTCAAGAACACCTGTGCCGCTTGAGTCTGATCGGCTGGCTTACTGACCTCTTGAGCCACTATCGAAGCTAAAATAATCCCCTGGTAGGTGGTCAGACCCTGGGTAGCAAACGCCGCCTGAACCTCCGGGGTTAAGTGATCACCCATCTCGACTAACGACTGGCGGACAATCACGCTTGGCGAAGTGGTGGCGTCTTTTTGGAACGAATCCGGCCACATTAATCCCTCAAGAGTGGTTATATTGCTTGGTTTGTAGGCCAAGGCTGGCAAATCGGCGTAGGCAGCCGGGTCCAGGGCCGAGTCTACCGCGCTCGGCGTAAAGCCTTCATTTATCAGATCAGACCTGATTTGATCTATCCGCCGCCCCGGTAAAATAGTTACTAACCTGGTCGATACTTTACCCTTTGTCAGCGTCGTGACGATCTGTTGGGTGCTCTGACTGGGGGAGAATGAGTAGGTTCCGGCTTGAAGCTTATCCCCCAACTCCTTACTGTGCACGTAAAGGCCCATGGCCCAGGCGCTGCGAATCAGGTGCTTGGATTCCAGGGAGGCGGCGATTTCTTTAACCGAGCTACCGCTTTCAACGACAAATAGTTCGGGTGTCTGGTTGTTGCTCACGGGGGCCAGGTCAGCACTATAGCTGTGGTGAACGATAATCGCGCCAATAATGGATATCAGAGCCAGGATTAACGCCAGAAACCAGACACGGCGAGGCAGGATTGAACTACGTTTATTACGCTTGGAGCCCAGATTGTAACGGCTCATAGCGAAACTTCTTCGGCTATATTAGGGTGTTCCTGAAGAAAATCATCGAGAATGTAGGTAGCGGCCAGAGCGTCAATATCACCCCTGTCGTAGGTTCTGCCGCGAGCTTTTAGCTCGGCTTCGGCGTGTTTGGAGGTCATGGCCTCGTCTTGCAGGTGAATTGGCAATGGAACGTGTTGCTTGAGTTGCTCGACAAAGCTTTCAATGACATCCGTTTGGGCGGTGTGTTGGCCCTGCATGCCCCTTGGAAAACCAACGACTACAGCTTGAACTCCTTCGACCTCGATTATGCTCACCAGGGCGTCAAAAAAGGTTTCGTTCTGAATAAGCGTGATTAGCGGCCGTGGCAGGCGAGCTTGAACGGTTGCCACCGCTACGCCGACGCGACGGGCGCCGACGTCCAGGGCTAGTACGCTACTAGGGGTTATCGACATTTTTGCTGCTCGGCTTGGTGCTGGTTGGCTTGGCTACGTTAACAAAAATTCTTTCTTGTTTCTTTGGTACTGAGTTAACCCAGAACGGACTCAGTTTTACGTCTACGCTCTTAACGTCAGGGTTGTTCTGTAATGAAGCCCTGATATCAGCGCCTTTTTTACCGGCGGCGTTAGATTTAATGTCGGCAATGTTAAGGTCCGGTCCAGCGGTGGCGGTGGCGTCCATAGTTATCTGCGCGTCAGTCGCGGACTGGCTGACTACCGTAAAAGCCGCTTTACTCAGGCCATTATCAAGTATGCTTTGCTTGCTGGTATCGATCTGTTTCTTAATATTGTCTTCGACGAGTGATTTGAGGTCGCTTTCGTGGACACCAAACAGAGTGTAGGTAACGGTAGAAGTCGCGGTGACCGTACTGGCGGCGTCACCCGGGCTAGCACTAGTAGTAACTGCCGGCGTGCCTGCTAAGTAAGTCGAGTCTATAGACATGTAGCCTTCTTGTTTGAGCTCGCTCTTTAAGGTGTTTTTTAGATTAGCGTCGGCCGCGACAAGCTTAGCTTTAACGTTACTAATATCGGTAGCGCTGACAACTTGGGTAATGTTGTCGGTACCGCCGGCAACTGCCGAACTGATGGATGCCGAGACATCTTTACGGCCAGCTACCGCGAAACTATTAGCCCCGTTATAGCTGGAGCCGCCGTTTTGAGCGATTATTGTTGTTGGGTTATCAGCGCTGTAGGTAATACAGCCACCTTTGACCTTGCTTGCCGTAAATGTAGTACTTTCTTGCGTGATGTACGTAAGGCCGTTTGAACTAACTCCGGTTCCAGCCGGAACCGCGGGTGGCGAATCTACGGGGATAGAACCACAAACTTGGGTTGACATGGCTATTTCACCGCTGGCCTTATTACCGTTGTTCTTCTGCCCGGTAGTCGTGACTTGCTGGGTGTTGGACTTTTGCTGCGTCGCCAGCTTGGCGGGGATGGTATTATTGCTCGGCTTCAAGGTCTTGGCGGCCGTAGATAAGTTTAGATTAAGATTGGCGTCAACGTTACTGGCATCGGTTTTAATATTTATGGTCGCTTTGGGCAAAGCCACGAAGGCATAAATTAAACCGCCGATCAGTAAAATACCGGCCAAAACCGCTAAAACCAATAACATCCGGAACTTTTCGAAGTTTGGAACCTTTAGTTTACTGTTCTTTTTGGCCTTTGGCGGGTCAAAAGTTTTAGGCGAAATGGCAGCGGCAGCGTCTTCGGGGAGCTCGTCGTCGTCTAGTGTTAGGGTTTCAACCTCGTCAGCGGCGGCAGCGATAGCCCCAATTCCAGCTAACTTACCTACCGGCTGAGCAGCGGCGTCTTCCGGGAGCTCGTCATCCGTTAATTCCCCGCTTTCTTCTTGAATCGTTTCTTCGGCGTCGTTATCGAGCATTGGCCCGGCTGGGATTTCCGGCTTGCTGGTTAGGGTTTTAGCCGTGTGCACGCCGGCCAGCCCTGCCAAGGGTAAAAGCCCGGCTTCTGAGGTTATTAATACCAGATGTTTCTTGGATTCGTCTGCCGCTCGTTTTAAGAGCTTCATGTTAACGATACTCTGGAAGACGCTGGCTCGTTTTGGCAACACTAAAGCCACTATCTTACCGTTACTTGTCTTTAGTTTGTCGATGATGCCGGTTATTTCATCGTCGATATCTACGTAAATCGTGTCTTTGTCGTTTGCTGTCATAGCTAATTAATATTTTTCATAGGTTATGTACTTAACATTTTATCAATTTTATCGCGGATTGAGCCAGTACTTCCGCCTGAGAACTGCTTGGTGTCCATTCCAACCCGCAGAAGTCCCATGGCCGTGATAAAGGTGTGGTCGTTAACGTCCCCTGTTAAATCGGTCATGCCGGGCACTTGCCCAGGACGAATGTGATGAACACTTGGCTTACGGGTGAATGGTAAGGATTTATACCATTCCGTCGATTCCAGGCGCTCCATTAAGATATCTAGCGACGAGCCACCGCCGCAAAGGAACATTCGGTGCGGTAAATGGTCGAGCTTTGTGAACTCGCTGAGAGCAAGTTCGATACCACTAACCCAGGTTTCGGCGGTTTTATTAAGGGCCGCTTCGATGGCCGGGCGCTTTTGGGATGGAACTTTATTGGTGCTTAGGCCCATTTTAAGCTCTTCGGCCTGCTCGAACTCAACGCTTAGTTCGCGTTCCACGGCGTGAGTATAGGCTCGTCCACCAATGCCGAACATCTTAGTTCCCTGAACGCCACCTTCGTTAATTACGGCGATGTCGGTCGTACCGCCACCGACGTCCATTAAGATAGCGCTGAGGTTCTGATTGGGGTTATTACCAATAACGGCCCGGGCCACGGCGAATGGCTCGGCGGCTACGGCTAACAGATCAAGATCGAGTTCTTCGGCGGTCTTTTCTAAGGCTCCAATATGAATCATCGGCGCGAAAGCCGTGTACAGCTGAACGACCACGTCTTTACCCTGAAAACCGATTGGATTAGTCACCGGGTAGCCATCGATTTCGATCGAGACCAGAGCGCTGTTAACCAAGCGAACGTCGACCTCTTTGCCGCCAAGCTCCCAGGCTAGCTGCTGCTTGGCTTTTTCCTGGGCTCGTTCCTGGACCAGGTTGATAATCTTTTCCATTTCGGTGATGTCGAGCGGTTTGGTAGCTTGTTTGCGAGCAACTCTAACAGTGGTGGTGGTACCCTTAACCAGCTCTCCGGCAATACCAATAATCGCTGTTCGGACACTGACGCCAGCTTGTTCTTCGGCCTGGTGTAAGGCCTGGTCGCAATTTTCGACGACGCCGGCAATGTCAGATATGGCACCGGCTTGCATGTCGCTCAAACTTTGGTGAGCCCGGCCAACGCCTACAATTTCGACCGTAGCGCCGTCTTCGCTAACCTTACCAACCAGGGCTTTAACGAATTCGGTGCCGATATCCAGCGCTACCAGATACTGATCTTCTTGTTTACCAGCCCGGGAACGGACATTTGCCGAAGCTTTGGTAGCGCTGCTACGGGCTTGTTCGGCTCCTTTAAGAGCTTGTTTAGCCAGGCTATTACCAACTGTCTTAAATTTTTGAAGCATATGCATTATTTTAGCACACTAACATCTGATAGAACCCGGAAAATAAGCATTTTAAGCATGTCGGCGCGGTGTCTTTTTTAGCCAAGGCTTAAGTAGCTCGGATTCACGACGCTCACCCAGCCAAAAGCTAAGTAGCATCAGCACCACCACACCGTAACTTGGCCAGATGTAATCAAGAATCTTCTGTAAATATGCCGGCGTAGTATCTGAGCCGCCACCAAGAAGACTGTTCGTACCGGTTACGCCCGTGGCGGACGGAGGGTTGTTGACGATTGCCAGTAACTGCAGAAAGGTCTGGGTGCCATCCGAGTCGCTGGCTTTAAATTTAACGATATAGCTACCCTTGTAGCCACCCGCTCTGTTGTAAGTATGGTCGATAGCAAACACCCCGACGCTTGGTCGGCTGACCAAACTACTAGTGCCGTCGCCCCAATCAACCGAGATAGCGTATGGAGGATTACCTCCCGATATATCGAGCCGCCAGGTGCTGGTCTTACCGGTGTACTGACCGGTGTATTTATAGTTAGTCTTAAAAATCAGAGGCGTGACGGGCGTTGCCTGACTACCACCCCCAGTTGTCGAATGGTTAACCGTTGGCGGTGACGAGGCGCCGCCGCTAGGCTGCCCGGGCACTGGGGTTGGGGTTGGGGCCGGTGGCGGAACTGGTGGAGCGTAAATCACGTTAACGCTGTTGGACATTGGTCCTGGCACGTCTGTCGGACTAAAAACCCGGGCTTGTAGTTCGTTACCGCCCACGAATAAGCCGGTTTGAAGCGAATAAGTACCGTCTGACTGGCAAAGCGCCACGCCACTAAAAGCGCCGTTTCGATAAAGGGTTATGTAGGTATTGACCGGACAGGTACCGCTAACGTCAATTGGTAAGGCCGTAAATTTAGCACCCTCGGTTGGAGTATCAATCGTGGCAGCCTGAGTTGGAGCGGGGCCCGGCACGCTGGCATTGACCTGATATGAGGCTTGGCTAGGTCCGGGATAAATAAAAGTGTCGGCCTTAACAAAACGTGTCCAGCTCATCAAAAATACGCCTACGCACAGTACGATCATCGCCAAAACAGGGTATGACGTGGTCCGACCGGGTAATCGATGGCCGGTGTGTTTATGGTGGGTGACGCGCAAATGCCGGCTAGTTTGGACTGCCCTTAATTGCTTGGCCGAGGCCTGATGCCGCTTAGACTGCTGTTTCATGACTGATTTTTGTTTTTGGCGAGGTGTTTATTTTTGTATAACCTGCTTACATTGTACCATAAATCGTCAAGCTTACGCTTAACTAAATCGCCTGATTTACATTGGTACTGATATTGCTGACAGCAGTTCGCGTAAGTGTAGATTATAGTCGTTGTTCTCGATAGACGAATCAACTACGACCCTTTCGGCTTCCAGCTCATGAAGATTTTCTTCGGCACGGGATAAGTAAGGCCCCCGAATCCACAGTTTACTTAGAGCGACATTTATCTCGTCGTGCTCCGAACTCTGCTCTTCAGGCTTTCGGTGAGTTTCCGGAGTGCCATCTATACCGTATGAAGTTAGCCAACGTCCTAGTTGTTGAGGCGAGTCAAAGTCCGCGGAGCACCCGACCGGACTTGAGTAAAATTCATCTAGTCCGATAACAAAGTAGCCTAGGCGCATCCGCCTTGTCGCGTATATTTGGTCAATCTTCGTTACGGCGACTAACAGCTTATCGCCCTTTTCTTCGTTGATAACAATTGCCGGGCTTGTCCAGACTGGCAGCTTACGCGTTTCAAGTTTACTCAAGTGCCGTTTGCCATTTTTTTCCTCGAGAACTCGTCTGACTTTTAAAGCCTGCCAGGCTGGGAGACAAGCTCCGGCGCTATAAGCCAAGTCACCGGCCCATTCTACAAGATCACGATTGCGGGTTACCGCCCTCTCGCGTCTAGCGGCTAGGCTTCTACCGGGAATCTCTCTTTTTGGACTGCTATCTGTTACCATTAAGGTCTTTCCTGCTGTCAGGCCGTAGCCGCCATGGCGTTTAGGTGTTGATGTAGCTGTAGGTTTTGAGGATTCGTACTTATTGCTTTATCAATTATCTGGCGGTAAGTTTCAACCTGGGATAGGGTGTTCTCGGCCGCGGTTAGGTACCCTCTGGAACCTAATACCATACCTGTCATTGCCACGTTTATTTCATCGTCTTGTGGTATTTCATCTTCAGGACGCGTGTATACCCCTAGCAATCCGCAAACGCTAAAACTTTCAAACCAGCCACTTTGCATCTTATAAGCACTGGTCTCCGCTGAAGTCCTGACACCAATTTCTTCTCTCAGGGCTGCTTGTCTGACCACGAAAAAACCGATTCGGGCCCGGCGGCTTTGACCAAGAACGTCAAGCTTTGCTACCGCGACGCTCAACTTGTCACCCTCTAGTTCTTTGATCAATATCGGCGGACTCGTCCAGACAGGCACATCAATTTCTTTGCGCTTGCTTAGCTTCGTGCCAAATTTGTCAGTAAGGATCTCTTTGGCGCTGACAATTTCGTGTTTGTTACGAGGTGATCCAGCCCTAAAAGTAAGATCAGTTGCCCACTCGACGATTTCGCGGTTGCGCTTAACAGCACGCTGCTGCCTGGCATTGGTATCCGGGCTTTTTGTTAAAATATTAGCAACTCGACCTCTAGCTCGCATCAAACTACTCCTTGTTATCGTATCTATATTTCGCATTAAACACCTTTGCGGACTTATCTGCAAGCATATGCGATTCATTTACGATGATAGCGAAGATAATAGTACACAAAAATGCCTTCAATTACTGTTCCCTGTAAGCACGCTAGTGTAAGCACGTGGGCATGAACCAAAATGCCATACGTCATCGTGCAGGCTATAGCCGCTAAGGCGTACGTTAAGCCATGAATCGAGATACCGCTGACTTTTTTAACGCGTATAACGCGATATAACTGAGGCAAGACAGCTATCAAATTAAAGCCCATACCAAACCATCCGGAGTTTAGTGGCCAATACACCAGTGCCGCGCCGCCCAGCGGGCCGACAATAATAATAGTGATCACGCCACGGTAAAATTGGCGCTTATTACCAAGAACGTAGCCGAGCAACACCACCGTCAGACAAAATAAAATGGAATCTCCGGCAAAGGCCAGCCAAAGATCAAGCGTGGCAAAGTAAGTCATCCAAGCTATGTTGCCGGCAGCATAGAGCGTAATAGTTACGGCAGACAGACCACGCATGTCACGGGTTTTGACAACTTTGCGCAGCTGGGCGGCTCCAGACGAAATCCAGAAAGTCTCCGAAACCACCACTAATATACTTGCTATGATGCTTGTGCTTAACATGCAGCCAGTTTAGCATGGCCCTAGAGTAGGACGGCTTTGACGCGGCGAATACCCGCCGAACTGGATTCCTCTTTTAGGATTTTGAAGCGCTTTTTATCTTCCGCTAGCTGGGCGGTGTGCTCAACGTGCGGACCGCCACAGATTTCAAAGCTAAATGGCTTGTCCGTGCCATCTGCGATCATTTTATAAACTTTTACGGTGTCGCCGTAGCGATCGCCAAATTGGCCAAGGGCGCCCTTTTCTTCGACAGCCACCTTAGTAGGATATTCTTCGAAGGACACTTTTAGGTCTTTGGTGATCTGTTCGTTAACGATATCTTCGACCTGTTTGATTTGTTCGGGCGTGACCTTTTCGGGATGGCTGAAGTCGAACCTTAGTCGTTCTTCGGTGATATTGGAGCCTCTTTGCACCACGTGGTCGCCAAGCACGTCGCGCAGCGCCTGATACATCAGATGCGTGGCCGTATGGTATTTTTTGTGCTGTAAGGTTTGGCCGCCTAGACCGCCCTTAAACACGCCTTTGCTAGCCGTCTGACTACGTTCGCGTTGCTCGGACATTAACTTCGTAAAGTCCTCCTTGGCAGTTGGCGCGATGGCGGTTCCCTGCTTAGTTGCTTCTTCGTACGTTAATTCAACTGGAAAACCATAGGTGTCGTAAAGCTTGAAGATAACTTCGCCGGTAAGACCGTCCGCGGTTAGCTTATTAAACTCGTTTAGGCCTTTGCGGAGCGTTTGACGGAAGACTCTTTCCTCTTTTACCAGAGTTTCGATGACTTTGTCGCGACTGGCCGCGACTTCCGGGTAATCGTCGTGATAAAGATCGGCGATAACCGGGACGATTTGCTCCAGGAAGTTCTGTTCAATACCCAGATCAAAAGCGAAACGGATGGCCCGGCGTAGCAAGCGACGCATAACGTAGCCCTGCTCTTTGTTGCTCGGCACAATGCCGTCGACGGCCAGGAAAACCGCCGCTCTTAGGTGATCAGCAATTACCCGCATGCTCTCGGTATGGATAACATAATCTTTACCGGAGATCTGTTCGAGCTTGTCTATAATCGGCTTGAGTATACTGATCTGGAAGACATCAGGACTGTTTATGCTGGCGGCGGCTATTCGTTCCAAGCCACCGCCAAAATCGACGTTTTGCTTGGCTAACGGTACGAAACCATTTTCGGTACGCTGGTATTGCATGAAGACCTGATTGCCGATTTCCATGAAACGACCGGAGTCACTGGCTGGGTGAGGCAATCCGTAGCCTTCCGCGTGATGTTCGTCGCCAAAGTCATAAAAGACTTCGCTATCGGGACCGCAAGGATCGCCAATAGGGGTTTTGCTGAGGCCGCCGCCCCGGCTCCACCAGTTTTCGCCGTCATCATAAAAGAATATCCGGCCACCTTGCGTGCCCTCGTCGTTGCCGTCTTGCTGACTGCCAATGGCCACGATTTTAGCGTCAATGCCTTTTTCGGCAAATAAATCCTGCCAGATTTTAGCCGAGACGTCATCACGTTCGATGCCGTGCTCCGGACTACCAATAAAACAGGTGACGTAAATTTTGTTGGGGTCAAGCTCGACTACATCTGTCAGAAATTCAAAAAACCAGCGAATTTGTTGCTCTTTAAAGTAATCGCCAAGACTCCAGTTGCCGAGCATCTCGAAAAATGTGGTGTGTCTGTTGTCGCCAACTTCTTCGATGTCTTGGGCCCGCAGACAGGGCTGGGAGTCGACTAGCTTAACTCCGTCGGGATGCTCCTCGCCAAGCAGATATGGCAGTAACGGCTGCATGCCTGAGCCGGTAAAGAGAGTAGTCGGGTCGTTATATGGCACCAGAAGAGCCCGCGGAATAATTTTGTGGCCGCGTTCTACGAAATAATCTAAATAAGCTTTTCTAATCTCTTGGGCTGTCATCTGTTATAGTCTAACAGATCCTTGACAGGAAGCGCTATATACACCTATCTGTCAAGCTTTACAGCAGGCCGCTGATTAGCTTGTAATCGTGATCTGTTAATCGATGTACGTTGCCCTGAAAAGCCAGGGTCCAGTTCTTGGCCGGCCATTTTTTGGCGTTTTCGTAATTTTCCAGGAAACTTTCGACTGCCAGGTAGTCTCCGGGCTGACGGGCGTTGATCATTTTTAC
Source organism: uncultured Candidatus Saccharibacteria bacterium (assembly GCA_964595295.1). Classification (GTDB taxonomy): domain Bacteria; phylum Patescibacteriota; class Saccharimonadia; order Saccharimonadales; family UBA4665; genus RYN-405. Next base: position 12,492 of record CAZQPT010000023.1, read on the forward strand.
CGGGAAGCGCCACGGGTAAACTTCGCCTGGCTTGGTCGATTCCCAGATAAACGTTTCGTCAAAAAAGCTCTCGCCGGTAACGACGGCTTCGCCGCCAATAGATTTTACGCCAGTTAAATAATAGAACACCGTGTCGCCTGGTCGTACTTCGCTGGCGGCCTTTTTCCAACGGGTTTTCATGCCGGCTATATCGAAACCTCGAGCCCGGGAGGTTTCAAAATTTGACGGGGAAGATACCAAAAGCCAATGAGTCATAAGAGTTAGTATATCAGTAATTGTTTGACATTAGTGTAAACTATGCGATAATTTCTATCCGATATTATGATTAATTCTCCAGACACAGCCAGCTTAATAGACTATGGTTTCGACGACCCGGCACGGCTAGAACATATTGACCGTTTGAGGGATAAGGGCTACGCCGTATATTTCGGAGAGTTGGCGGTTGAAGCCGAGACATCCAGTCATGGTGCCCAAGACCAATACTACGCTTTGCTGGTACCTTTAGACGAGCATCAGGAGCGGCTCAATCAAAACCCGGTTAACAACATTAAAAAAGCCGCGCACGCCCTTACGCAAATCCGCCGTACTTTTTATTGGTTAGAGGAAGAGCCGCTCACTTCGGTCCAGCGCTTTACGGACGAAGAGGTTTTAAGCGATCCAAATCTTCGTAAAGCTGGCTCGGCTTGGAGAGCTCTAGTCGAAGCCGAGAAAGTCGTGGAAGGAACTGAATCCAAGGATATCGTTAAGATGTCTTTTATGAGGCAAGCACGGCTCCGCCAAGCACAAAATCAGCATCATAAATAAC
>CAZQPT010000024.1:0-13064 GCA_964595295.1 uncultured Candidatus Saccharibacteria bacterium
GAAAACAGCGATTTTGGCGTGACTAAGAATCCGCATGACGTAACCAGAGTGCCTGGGGGCAGTTCAGGCGGTTCAGCAGCATCCGTAGTGCTACAAATGGCTCCATTCGCGCTTGGAACTGATACCGGCGGCTCAATTCGTCAACCGGCCAGTTTTACTGGCAGTGTAGGATATAAACCAACCTACGGTCTGGTTAGCCGGTCCGGGGTCGTTGCTATGGCCAGCAGCACTGACGTAATTGGACCACTTACGCGTAACGTGGAAGATACGGCCTACATTCTAGATGTAATTGCCGGACGCGATGAGCTAGATAGCACGACTATCGAGCGTGAAGCAGATGGTTACGTGCTACCCGTTAACGTAGGATCAGTTAAGGGTAAAAAAATCGGTGTCGTCAAAGAATATATGGGCGAGGGTCTAAGTACTGAAGTTAAAAAAATTATTGAAGACTCGATCGCTACGCTAAAAAGCGCCGGCGCGGATATTACTGAAGTAAGCCTGCCGTCGCTACCAATGGCATTGGCGGTCTACTATATAATTTGTCCGGCCGAACTTAGCAGTAATCTTAGTCGTTACGACGGCCAGCGCTATGGTCATTCTAATCCAGGGGCCACCGATCTTGACGATAGCTACATGGGGGCGCGGGGCACCGGCTTCGGTAAAGAAGCCAAGCGCCGGATTATGATAGGCACTTACGTACTCAGTAGCGGTTACTACGACGCGTATTATAAGAAAGCTCAGACAGTTCGTACCAAACTTATCGGGGAGTTCGAAGAAGCTTTTAAGCAAGTTGATTTCTTGATAGGCCCGGTAGCACCAACCACGGCCTTTAAGATTGGTCAAAATGCCAACGATCCACTGCAGATGTATCTGAGTGACGTCATGACAGTTGGCGTTAACCTGGTGGGCACGCCTGCCATTAGCCTGCCAGCCGGAAAGAGCGGGGGGTTACCGGTTGGGTTACAATTGATGGCACCACAGCGCGCCGACCGAGCGTTACTAATATTAGCTAAGCAAGCGGAAGAGTTACTAGCATGAAAAATATATTCCGCCGTAAAAAGAAGATCGACGTTGAAGACTTTACCACGAGGTGGCAAACCCTTCAAAAGCACTGCGTGACTCGTAAAACGTGGCCGCTAGCAATTACTGAAGCTGACGCCTTACTGTGTGAAGCTCTAAAGAAGTCACGCTATAAAGGCAAAACCAATGGCGCGCGTTTAGTCGCCGCTCAGCGCGACTTATCAGATAACGAAGCCGTTTGGTTCGGTCATAAATACTGCAAGCAAATTAACGACCTAGATGTCCGTAAGATCAAGAAGCAAGATATTATGGACGCCCTGACAGGTTTTCGTCAGGCCTTACGCGACTTGGGAGCTCTGGAAAAATGATTTCCCAGGAAATCCTTGACCAGTATAAGACTACGATTGGAATCGAATGTCATGTCCAGCTCAAGACCAAGACTAAGTTGTTTTCGTCCGTCGGCAATGATGCCCGTGAAGCGCCGCCAAACACGCTAGTCAGTCATATTTGCTTTGGCTTACCAGGAGCGTTACCGGTACTAAACAAAGAGGTAATTCATTTGGCCACGAGGGCAGCTTTTGCTCTGGGTACCGAGCCGGAGCGCTTTAGTAAGTTTGATCGTAAACACTATTTTTATCCTGATTTACCAAAAGGTTATCAGATCAGCCAGTTTGATCAGCCAATTATCGGGAAGGGCTCAATCACGGTTAACGTAAATGGCGAACCAAAGGAAGTCGGGATTACCCGGGCCCATCTGGAAGAAGACGCCGGCAAAAGCACTCATCCGGCCGGCAAAGATTATAGCCTGGTAGATTTAAACCGTGCCGGTACGCCATTACTAGAAATTGTCAGTGAGCCTGATATGCATAGCAGTGCCGAGGCCAAAGCCTACGCCCGTGAACTATATCTACGCATGAAATATGCTGATGTCTCCGAGGCTAATTTGTACTACGGCAATATGCGCTTCGACGTCAACGTCAGCGTTAGCAAAACCGATGAGTTAGGTACCCGCTCCGAGACCAAAAATCTCAATAGCTTCCGTTCTGTCGAAAAAGCCGTCGAATACGAAGTAAATCGCCAAATTGAATTACTTGAAAAAGGCGAAAAAATCGTTCAGGAAACCCGTGGCTGGGACGATGCTAAGCAAAAAACCCTCAGTCAGCGCAGCAAAGAAAACGCCGACGATTATCGCTACATGCCGGATCCTGATTTGCCGCCAATCGTAATCACTGACGACTACGTAGCCAGTATTAAGGCCGAAATGCCGGAGTTACCCAATGATTACCGTGAAAAATTCAAGGTCGTGGGTCTGGACGCCAAGACTACCGAAGACGTTATAGCGGTGCCGGAAACGGCTCGGCTGGTATCGCGAATCTTAGACGCGAGCTCACCGGAACACGCCCGACGTATCGCTTTCTGGATGATGCTGGAATCTGAAGATCTTGACGAGACAGCTACCGAGCAAATGACTAATAAACCGGTGTCTGACAAACAGTTTATCGCGCTGTCTCAGCTGGTTAGCGACAAAAAATTAAGCTCTACGGCCGCCAAAGAAGTCTTGGCGGAAATGCTTAAAACCGGCAAGGATCCCGAGGCTATAGCCGAATCCAAGAACCTTATACAGGAGTCCGACGAAGGCGCCATCGCTAAAATAGTTAAAACTGTGCTGGCCGACAACGCCAAAGCGGTCGAAGACGTGCGCGGCGGCGAAACCAAAGCCATAGCTTTCCTGGTGGGCCAGGTTATGAAACAATCCCGCGGCAAAGCCAACCCATCACTGGCTCAGGATCTAATCAAAAAACAACTCGACTTGTAAAAACCTTAAGCGTAAAGCTCGTGGTACAATCGAGCTATGAATCAAAAGCCTGTTCGTAAAGCCGTAATTGCCGCCGCTGGATTCGGGACGCGCTTCTTGCCGCAGACCAAGGCTATGCCTAAAGAAATGTTGCCGCTAGTCGATAAGCCAATTATTCAGTACGTGGTCGAAGAGCTTGTCTCGGCGGGCATCGAAGACATAGTAATCGTCACCGGTTATCATAAACGAACAATCGAAGACCATTTTGATCACACCAGCGCGGACTTGCGGTCCAATCTTAAGCAGTCAGGAAAAATGAAATTGCTGGAAGAGACAAAAAAGATTTCTGACCTGGCTAACTTCGCCTATATTAGGCAAAAAGGACCTTACGGCAACGCCACGCCAGTCATGAACGCCGCTCATTTAATTGGCGACGAGCCGTTTATTTATACTTTCGCCGACGACTTCGTTCGAGCGTCGCCTAGCCGTTTCACGCAACTGATTGATATCTATAAACAATATGATGGATCAGTCATAACGGGGGTAAGACGAGATGGTGATGAGGACTACGGCCGGTACGGTTATATCGGTGGTGACGAAATTTCTCCTGGCCTTATCGACATGAAAACTATTATCGAGAAGCCTGGTAGTCGCGATCAATCACCATCAAGCATGGCCTCCGTTGGCGGCTATGTTTTCCAGCCGACCATATTCGAGTACCTGGAAAAGCAACTCGAAACGCATGATGCCAGTCGTGAACTTCAAATACAAGACGCCATGCAAAAAATGATAGAAGACGGCCACAAGTTTTACGGCTACGAAGTTAAAGATGGAAAATGGTACGACACCGGCAATCCGCTCGAGTACCTGACCACGGTGTTTGATTTCGCGCTGGAACGAGAAGATATTGGACCGGCTTTAAGAGAGCATCTGAGAAATAAATTACAGTAATTTACTAGAAAGGTTATATACTAATCACAATGGATACCACAGACCGAACACTACTGATCATACTAACAACCCTACTAAGCGTTTTTTTCCTGCTATGTATCATGGCGATTATCCTTGTTATAAAACTCCTTAAAGAGGTACGCATGGTGGTGGCTAAGGCAGAAGACGTCGTTGACTCCGTGGAGTCGGCCACCGAAGTGCTTAGGCACACTGGCGACAGAGTCGCGCTTTTTAAGCTCATTAAGACAATTTTTAAGTTATCACAGAAAGGCCGAAAATGATGGGACGACGAAACCGTAAACAAGACACGCTAAAAAAAGTTGCTATTGGCAGCTCAGTGGCCGCAATCGCGGGCTATGTCGCTGGAGTGTTAACCGCTCCTAAGAGCGGTAAGCAAACCCGCAAAGACATCAAGGCCACGGCCGATAAAACTGTGGTCGAAGCCGAAAAAGATCTAAAAAAGATTCAAACGGAATTAGTCAACGTCGTAGATGACGCCAAAGCTGGTGGCACTAAACTCAGCGTCAAAGCTCGCAAAGAAGCCGATGATCTAGTCGAAAAAGCTAAGGACAGCAAAGAAAAAGTCCGCGAAATGATAAGTGCAGTCCGCGAAGGCTCCGCCGAAGACAAAGACCTGGAAAAGGCCGTCAAGGACGCCAAAGCCGCGATCAAGCACCTGCGCAGTTACATCAAGAAATAACTCCACTGAGGTGTTATAATTTAGATATAACTAACAGTTGTTGAGGGATACCTGTGTCAGCAAAGAAAAAAGCACTTAGTGCTAGTGATTACGTGCACCTGCATAATCACACGCAATACAGTTTGCTCGATGGTCTAACCAAGCTACCTGAGTTGTTTAAACACGTTAAAGAACATGGCATGCCAGCTGTTGCCATGACTGACCATGGCACGCTTAGCGGCGCTATAGAGTTCTACAAAGAAGGTAAAAGTAACGGCGTCAAACCCATTATTGGCATGGAAGCCTATGTGGCGGCCCGCAGTCTAAGTGACAAAGAAGCCGGCAAGGACAAACAGTATTATCATATTATTTTGCTGGCCATGAACCAGACGGGTTACCAGAACTTAATGGCCTTATCGACGATCGCCAACTTAGAAGGCTTTTACTACAAGCCACGAGTTGACCACAAGTTATTAGAAGAGCACAACGAAGGCATTATTTGCCTCAGTGGTTGCGCCAGTGGAGAAATTGGTGACGCGCTTAGACAAGGACAGTACGAGCAGGCAAAAGACATCGCCGCCTGGTACAAAAAAGCCTTCGGTGATCGTTACTATCTCGAGTATCAGGATCATGGGCACAAAGATCATCCCAGTAAGTGGATTGAACAGGAGGCCATAAATAAACAGTTGCTGCAGATTGGCAAAGAGCTTGATATTCCAGGAGTTGTTACCTGTGACGCTCACTATTTAAAACATGAAGACCAGGAAGCTCATGAGATATTGTTGTGCGTTCAAACAGGCTCATTCCTGGCCGATGAAAAACGCATGAGCCTAAAAGACTTTGAATTGCACGTAACTGATCCGGCCGAAGTTATTAAACGTTGGGGCAAGGATCATCCGGAATTCATCACGAATACCAGAGCAATAGCTGACCGTTGTAACCTCGAGATTGAGCTAGGAAAGATATTGATTCCAAAGTTTCCGGTGCCAAAAGGCGAGACCGAAAAGTCGTATATGGACAGACTTGTTTTTGCGGGTTTAGCCTGGCGCTACGGTAACCCAGAGGGGACCAAGGTAGAAGACCGAATGAGCGAAGCCGATGCCGCGAAGTTATCGATTCCTAAGATCAGAAAAATGTTACCGCAGCATGTATTGGAGCGCACTGACTACGAGCTTGGAATAATCGAGAGCATGGGTTTTAACGGCTACTTCTTGATTGTCGCGGACTTTATTAACTGGGGTAAAAACCAGGGTATCGTGTTTGGCCCGGGCCGCGGCAGTGCCGCTGGCTCAATTATCGCCTATGCCATGAAAATAACCGAACTTGACCCACTCTTATACGATCTTCTCTTTGAACGTTTCTTAAACCCGGATCGTATCAGCATGCCTGACGTCGACATCGACATTCAGGATACCCGTCGCAACGAAGTTATTCAGTACTGCGTTGATAAATACGGCAAAGACCGGGTGGCCAATATCGTGACTTTCGGTCGGATGGCGGCCCGTAATGCTGTCCGCGACGTGTCGCGAGTGTTGCAAGTCCCGTATTCTGAAGCCGACCGCTTGGCAAAGATGATTCCACCACCAATCCAGGGCCGACATATTTTGCTGTCTACTTCGCTGGTTAACGATCGTGACCTAAAGCACGAATACGAAACTAACGAAACAGCCAAAAAAGTCTTTGATCTGGCTGTCCAAATGGAGGGCACTATCAGATCTCACGGCGTTCACGCGGCTGGCGTAGTCATAGCTCCGGAAGATATTGTTTACTACACGCCTCTGGAAATGGCTCAAAAAGGGGTTGTCGCTACTCAATACTCCATGGGCCCGATCGAGGACCTGGGTCTGCTTAAAATGGACTTCCTAGGCTTATCAAACCTGACTATTATTAAAAATGCCCTGCGAATTATTAAGCGGGTTTACGACGTAGATATAGACATCAACACCATCCCGCTTGATGATCAAGGAGCGTTCGAGCTATTCCAAAAAGGCGATACCACCGGTGTTTTCCAGCTTGAATCGGCCGGCATGAAGCGCTATCTTAAAGATTTAAAACCGACCACTTTTGAAGATATCGTGGCCATGGTGGCTCTGTATCGACCAGGACCAATGCAGTTTATTGATGAGTTTATCGCCCGCAAACATGGACAAAAAGCGATTACCTATCCGCACCCAAGCATGGAAAACGCTCTTAAAAATACCTATGGCATATTGGTTTATCAGGAACAAGTCATGCAGATCAGTAAAGAAGTCTGCGGCTTTAGTGGCGGTGATGCCGATACTCTGCGTAAGGCTATCGGTAAAAAGAGTACTGCTCTGATGGCCAAAATGAAAGATAAAATGATTGCCGGTGGTCAGGAACACTCTGGTATTGCGCAGCCATTTATGGAGAAGTTCTGGAAGCAGCTGGAAGATTTCGCGGCCTATTGTTTTAACAAATCTCACGCCGCCTGCTACGGCTTAATATCTTATCAGACCGCCTACTTAAAATCGCATTACCCCGCGGCCTTTATGGCAGCTCTGATGTCGAGTGACTACGATGACACCGATCGCTTAGCGATCGAGATTACAGAGTGTAAACACATGGGTTTAACGGTTATGCCGCCGGATGTTAACGAATCATTCGTAGAATTTGCCATAGTTCCAGATAGCACGAACATCCGTTTTGGCTTAAATGCTATTAAAAACGTTGGCACCGGTGCCGTGGAAGAAATTCTACGTGCCCGCAACGAAGCTCAGTTCGAAAGCCTGGAAGACTTTTTAGCTCGCGTGAACTGCCGGGTTGTTAATCGCAAAGCCATGGAAAGTCTTATTAAAGCAGGGGCCTTTGACAGATATGGGGATCGATCAAAGTTACTACATAACATCGATTTGCTCCAGGCCTTTGCCCAACGCCTACAAAAACAGGCCAGTAGCGGGCAGACAGACATTTTTGGTAACTCCGATCAGTCAGTTATCGAGCAACCAAAACTTGAGCTTCAGGATCCGACTACACCAATAGATAAGCGCGAACAGCTAGTCTGGGAACGAGAGCTACTCGGCTTGTATCTAAGCCAGCACCCACTTGAGCTATTCGAAACGATTTTAGCCGAACAAACCGTGGCCCTAAATACCATTACGCCCGAGCATGACGGCAAACAGGTTAACATTGGCGGCGCGATCACAGATGTCCGCGAAATAACAACCAAAAATGGCCAAAAAATGGCCTTTGTTAAAATTGAAGATCAATTCGCGGAAGTCGAACTTATTCTTTTCCCGACAAGTTATCAGCAAACTGTTGGTCTGTGGGAACGCGACAGGGTTGTTTTAATCCGGGGCAAAGTGAACACTAAGGATCGTGATGGCAACAAAGGCAGTGAAATAAAAATTATGGTCGACGACGCCCGTGAACTTACCAGCCAGCAGGCCACTGCCTATCAGGCGACAGGCAAAAAACCAAAGACACTCAAAGCTTCTAAAGCCAGACCGCAAGCGATCGCCAACTCTTCCACGACCAAGCCGGAAATTGATCAGCCGCTCAGGCTCTATATTCGTTTAGTGGATACCAACGACCAGCAAGTATTACTGTCACTTAAATCAACCATTGATGACTATAAGGGCGAGACCGAAGTCGTATTGGTGCTCGGTGAAGCTGCCAAAAAGCAGGCTATTAAGCTCCCTGGAGGCATCGACCGTCACGGTGCGGGATTGGCTAAGCTACAAACTCTAATCGGTCCCGAAAACCTAGTGCTACAATAAAACTAGCGGATTATACCGCTGCTGCGGGTAAGTACGAAGCCGGCAACGAATATGAAGACGAAAGCTATATCGACATAAGGATGGTGCGCGATAAAGGCTTCACCCCTGGAAATCGCGCGGCGAATTCGAAAGCCGTGGCGTAGCACGAACAGCATTAACGCCGCTCCGGCGATCGCTGACAAGGCCAGAGCGCTCCAGGCCGCCTGGCCGCCAGTTAAAACTTGAATGCGCGAGACGGGTTGAGCAGAAATTTCGACAGCGGTTTTATTTGCTCCCTGAACTGAAGCGGGATTATCAACGTTAAACGTAATATTTGCCACCGCGGCTACTGGTTGTCCGTATTCAGCTACTACTATAGTTTGCGGCCCCTTGCCCTGATAATTTGAAGCCTGAGCGACGCCAAAGCCAACATTTTGGTAATCGGAGTTCATGATGTTGGCCCGGTGTTCTGGGCTGTTCATCCAGCCGATAATCGTGTCGTTAGCATTGGTAAAACCGTAAGCCAGGTTTTCGCCAGCCGCCTGATACTGGTAACCACTGGCTTCGATAAAGGTCCAGGGAGTCTTGCCGCTGGGAGAATTGTGTGACCAGTAATCGTTTTGAGCCATATCATTGGCTTTAGCCTGAGCGGCTGCTGCAAGCTGAGGGCTTATTGTTAGCTCGGCTTCATGCTCACCGGCCCGGTTAGTGTTGGTCTGACTTAAAAGGGCTGAGCTTGTAAAGTCAGTTTTAGCGCCCAAAACGCTACCGTTGGTCCACAGGCTGTTAATCATTAAGCCAACGACGACTATCATCAGCATGGGTAAGTAAGGCCAGTAAGCTTTTAGGTAGTGCTTACTATGGCGATGATGCTGCGCCTGACTTTTTTTGGTGTGGATGTTCTTTTTGGGTCTGCTGGCTACGGCCATAATTTTTGTTTTAGATTTAACTTATGCTAACTATAGCATATTTAGACGTAAAAGCGGCAATGATAGAGCGCCATCGCCGCGGCCTGAACCACATTGAACGACTCTTTTTTGCCGAACATCGGTATTTCCAGCACCACGTCGCATATAGCGATTACTTCCTTTTCAATTCCTTCGACCTCACGACCAATAATTAAGGCCAGTTTACTTGGAGCCGCGTAATCTGGTAGCTTCGTAGAATTCGCTACTTGTTCTAGCCCTGCCACGACAAATCCTTGGTCGTGAAGCTCGGCGATAATGCTTTCAATATCTTCTGAGTGTTGCCAATCTATCTGTTGTTCGGCATCCAGAGCTGTTTTTTTGATCTGGCCATGAATTTTGGCTGCTAGATGCGGCAATCTGGTGTCGTTGGCTGATTGAGGGTAGGGAGTATAGCCGGTCAAAAATACCTTATCCGTCCCAAGTCCCTCCGCGGTGCGCAGTAAAGAACCAACGTTATGAGCGCTGCGTAGATTATGAGCTATTATGATTATCTGCCTCATTGGTTCCTAAGTATAACAAAAGACGGTGCTTATGCTTTATACTAGTAAGCAATGAGCCAAGATGCCCGATTAGACGAAGAACTAGCTACTCAGCGCCGCGCCCGGGTGCTTAATTTAGACTACGTTGATACCTCAAAAATTGTCGACAAAGTGCTTTACAGGGATATATTAACTGTCCCGGAACTATACGATTTAAAAGTTGTGCCACTGCGGGTTGATCAAAGCAACATCTTGTTTGGCGTGACCACGACGACCTCGCAGCAATCGATGCTTAATTTGCGCAAGCGTTTTATAGAGCAGCGAATCGCTTTCGCTATCATCTCTGATACCGGTTATACGGATTACATGCACTTGTTTGACCCACCCAAACAGATCGTATACCACGATATTGACGTTAACCAGACCGGCGGCAATACCGAGCACGTCGATGAGGTGTCGGCCATGCTCGAGCAGGTTAGAGCCGATGACATGCTGGCCTATCTCGTAGCCCAGGCTCACCGGCTTAACTCGTCGGACATTCATATCGAAACTCAAGTCGAGGATGTTCGTATTCGTCTACGAATTGACGGCATACTGCACCCCATTGCCCGCTTAAGCCTAGATAAATACCGAACCCTAATCTCGGCTATAGCCAGTTCTGGTAACGTATCGACGTCATCAAATGAAGCCCAACAGGGGCATATAGCCCAAAAAATCACCATGGCCGACGGCAATTTGGTTGACGTCAACGTCCGGCTGGAGACCGTGCCCACTATTAACGGCATGGATGTCGTTATGCGTTTATTCAACATGGACCAGTCAATGTATACGCTGGATAAACTTGGCTTATCCGAGGCTGAGCGCTCAATTGTCGACTCTATTATTTCTAAGCCAAGTGGCCTAGTTATGGTTGTCGGACCTACTGGTTCTGGTAAAACTACTACTTTATACTCGATTCTTAATACGCTAAATACCGAAGAACGCAAGATTATTACCATAGAGGATCCAGTCGAATACCAGTTCCCGGGCATCACTCAGATATCAGTTCATTCCGAGGAGGCGGGTAATGACGGTAGCTTCGCCGATAAACTACGCGCCGTGCTCAGGCTTGACCCGGACGTGGTGATGGTCGGCGAGATCCGCGATCTCGACACCGCCAAAACCGCCCTGCAGGCTGCCTTAACCGGGCATTTAGTATTGGCAACTTTTCACGCCAGCTCAGCTTCGGCGGCCTTAACCCGAATTGCCGACATCATCGGCCAAAACCCGCTATTCGTGTCCGCTATTCGCTTGGTTATGGCCCAGCGTCTGATTCGTCGCTTAGATGATAGCTTAAAGCAGCCTTATTACCCAAGCGAGAGCGAATGGCAAAAAATAAACGAAGTCTTAAGTACGCTTCCAGAAGGTACCGAGCGCCCCAATCTCGATGGTCTGCAGCTCTATAAGCCAGGGTCTTCAGATGAAAACCCATACGGCTATACTGGCCAGCTAGCTATTCGCGAGCAGTTTACCATGAGCGATAACTTGCGTAAGCTACTCGAAAACCCTAAATCACACGTTTCGGCTCAAACCATCGAAGAAGCCGCTATACACTCCAATATGCGGACAATGCTTCAGGACGGCATGCTAAAAGTTATTGCCGGCGAAACGACCATGGACGAGCTATACCGCGTTGTTGGCTAAGACTGTCGAAGTTCTAGTAGGGGCAGCAGCTCATCATAAAAGGGTGGTTCGTAATTTCCTAACTCAACTAGACCACCAAACCACTCAGCCGTAAAATCGGTTAAATGACCTTCTTTAACCACGTCTGGTATAGACATAAGGCTCGGTTTGCCATCCACATATCCTGTAACTAGCTCTACCTCACCAACGGAGCTATAGTCCCCGGGTCGTAATACTTCGTCAAAAGGAGCTTCAAGCCCTCTGTGCGGACTTGTTTGCCCTGATGCTTTTGGGTGCCGAACGGTAACGACTGCTCTTTGTAGGAAGTGAAGCCACTTCATGTTTTTTTGCAAGTGAGCTGTTGACTCGTCAGCAATCAGCGTTTCGACTACAGCTAACGAGGTTGGAGCTGGCACTATTAGATCATGGCAACCACCAGCGAAGCGATGATTTAACCATTCGATACGGGCGACTGTTTGATATTCGGCTGAGACTACTTCTGGCTTTGGCATACGAACTCCTCCAATTTGAGTAAGAATAACATAAATTATGTTGCGCAACTAGGGTAAATCGTGTACAATCTAACAGATATGCAAAGCGTAGTTCAAATAATTAGCGACAAATACAAGAAGCACGCAGTTGTCGATGTTCGTAGCGGCGACACCGTAAAAGTCCACCAGAAGATCCGCGAAGGCTCAAAAGAGCGTATCCAGATTTTCCAGGGCTTGGTTATCCGTACCGACAAAAAGGGCAGTCACACCAGCCGCATTACCGTCCGCCGTATCGCCAGTGGCGTAGGTGTCGAAAAAAGCTTTTTGCTACACAGCCCACTCGTTGTCCAGATAGAGGTTACCAAGCGAAGCAAAGTTCGCCGCAATTACCTTACATACATGCGTGATCGTACAGGCAAGTCTGCCCGTATGACTGCTCAAGCTTTCGACGCCAAAGCCGTCAACACCGTCGCCGAAGCTCCAAAAGTTGAAGCTCCAGCAGCGACAGAAGCCTCCGACACCGCCACAGAATAAATTCTTTTAATTTTGCGCAGCCACGGCTAAACTATACGTTTGTCGGGCAATTAGTGATTGTATGTCAGCGTGTTCTCTGCCAATCGGAGTTGAATCTATCATTATGAGATCGCCAGAACCATTAATAATAAGATTCTTCACGCCATTGGTATCGGCTATTAAGCCGTGCTTGTCAAATAAGGCCATACTGTGTTCAGCAAAATCCGCGAGCTGGGTAACAGCTGAGGGATTTTGATCTCTAAGGCGGGCCAGGTTCTCGTAGCTGATTTCAGGAGACCCCGGAGAAAACAATCCAGGGTCAAAGCCACTTACAAATCTTTGAGTAATCTGGACGGCGGCCTCGCTAGTTAGCACTGGGTGTGGGCCAACAAATATAGCATGTGGCAAAACTACATCACCTACGCACTCGGCAAGTAGCTTATGCCTTTCAGCCTCTTTTCTAGCATAGGTTTGCCTCTCCTTGTGAGACATAAAGATGCTTTCCCGGTTAACTTTAAGCACTCGCTCGCCAATTCGATAGACAGATGAATCCGCGCCTCGCCCGATTTCTCGCATTGTGCCAGGTACATAGTCAAAACCCATTAAATTAGCAAAATAGCCAGGTTTTTTGACTACGGCACTATGGAGCGCCAACATGCCTGTTCTTTTAATAGGGTTATTTATTGATTCTAATTCTCTCTGACGCTCACCCCGGCTTTCAGGGCTGTCCGTCGAGAGTATACTACTGGTAATCGCACGCTTTATCGAAGCCATAATCTTTTTACTATAC
>CAZQPT010000025.1:0-9190 GCA_964595295.1 uncultured Candidatus Saccharibacteria bacterium
CCGTTACCTAGGGCGGTTAACGTATCTGTACCTGGGGTACTGCCTAGCGCGATGTTGGCGCGGGTTTCGTGAGTGATGCTAAAGGAGCCGCTATCATCGTAGAAGAAAGCAACTTTGGCGGTGCCGGCTTTAAGCGACCCAATTTTGCCTGCCGCGTCATCAAGAATAACTGTTGCGCCCGCCGCGGCTTGCTGAACTATGATGTTACCGTTTGTAGTCGATATGTTACCGGTTACGCTGGTAGCACCTACGACTCCTAGCGTTCCGGTAAGGGTTGTTGGCCCGGTTAAAGTCAACGCGCCAGTAGCATTGCCTATGCTTGTCGTGGCAGTGTTGGCCGTATTGATAGTAGTTGTGCCGGCTATATCTGTAGTTCCGGCGATAGTGGCTCCGCCAGAAGTTATCGTTAAGCCTGTTACTCCGGCGATGGTACCGGCGTTGGTGATGCCGCCACTAGCTATATTTAGGGCACCCGAGGTAAAGGTTACGCCGGATACGCCACCAATAGAGCCCGCGTTGGTGATGCCACCGCTGTTAACGTTTATGTTGCCAGAGGCAAGTGTTAGGCCAGTTAGGCTACCCAGCGTGCCTGCAATAGTGCTATTGCCAGTTACTGTTATACCGGATGAGGCCACGGTAAGGCCGGCTACGCCTGTTAGTGAACCGCTCAGAGCCAAGCCACCGCCAAAGGTTGTTGTGCTACCGGCGCCACCAATACCAATCGTCGTGGCCGCTGTCCCGATGTTAAGCGTAGTTACGTTGCTAGTCAACAGGTTGTAGCTACTGAGCGTGCTGGCAATGCTATCTTCGTTATAAAAGGTGGTGCCGTTACCGGTTGCCACGCCACTAATAAAGTAGCCGCGGCCGTAGCGGTTGGTTAGTGTCTGTGCTGTGTCCGTGCCACCGATTTCCGGTATGTGATACTCAGTTACGTTCTTGGCGGTCGTCCACTTTAGGGCTGGTGAGATAGTTAGGGTGTTACCGGCAATATTGGTAACTTTAGCGTAACAAATAGTAACCGCGCCGGAACAGCCGCCGGCGTCATTTATTTCTATGTAATTACCGATCGTGAAGCCGGCGGCGCTAGTGATTATAAGGCTAGTGGAGGTACCTAAGCCGCTGGTGCCATTGGTGGTCGAAGCGCTACCGGTGGCGTTAAAGGCAGCCGTTAGATCACCGCCGGCGTTGACGTTGAATCTGTTAGTCGCGGCTCCAATTGTACCGATGTTAGACAGGTTACCGCTGCTGTCGAGCCTGGTAGTGCTGCCGGCACCAGTCTTGATGCTACCGGCGGTGGTCGTGATGTCGCCAGAGCCACTGTAGGTTGTGCCGCCAGAGATAGCGCCGTTAAGCGTAATACTAGTCGCGCCGGCAATGCTACCGGTGTTAGTAATACCACCAGTGTTAATATTAATGCCGCCGGAGGCCAAGCTTATACCAGTTAGGTTCTGTAGACCCTTAGAATTGGTCAGGATTGTGCTGCCTGCTATCTGTAGTCCACCGTCAGTTAGGTTGAGGTTTAGGTTTTTGGTGCCATCGCTGTTGCCTAGCGCCAGAGTAGTGTCGGCGGAAGCGTCTTTTAGGTCAATCGTGGTCACGCCGGCTGCTATTTTTTGAATCGTACCGACGCCACTACCCAAAGTTAGGGCATTGCCAAGAATGGTCACGCCGCTGTTGGCGTTACCGATGTTGATAGCCGTGGCGTTAGTATCACCGATGTTCAGGACTGCTGTGCCCGAACCGTTCTTGGCACCAGTGTCTAGTCGTACCGTACCAGCGCTGAAGTTTGTGCCCGTGGCATTACCGGAGGTAATAGTAACACCGCTGGTATTAGCCGTGTTGGAATCTGTAGTATTCAAGGATAGTGTCCCGGTGCCACCAGCGGTAACGGCTAAGTTGCCGGTGCTAGTGTGCAAAGGACTGGTTACGCTAGTCGCGAAGCTAGAGGCCGCGTTAGTGCTAATAGTCAGACTGCCACCCAGGTTAACACTGCCACCAGTGATGTTTCCGGCTGAGTTAATGGTGATGCCCTGGTTAACTAAGTTGGCATTAGTAACCTTGCCGGCTCCGATGGTGGTTGCTCCGGCGCTGCTAATAGTTACATCGCCGGTAACGGTCGTGAAGGTTGGAACGCTGCTGGCATTACCAAGAAGCAGCTGACCGGCAGTGGCTGTAGCCTGGCCAATGGCCGAGCTGCTGCTGGCAAACAGCACGCTGTTAGCCGTGAAGCTGGCCAGGCCGGTACCACCACGAGTGGTTGGCAGCGTGCCGCTGGTTAGCAGGCCGGTGTCGGCGGTGACGTTTTGCAAGACTTTGGCACTGGTTATTACTGTGGTTCCGTTAACCGCCAGGCCACCCAAGGTATCTATTAGGCCACTGTTAGTTACTTTGAGCTTATAGGCACCGTTAACCTGGAAGTTGAGGAAGTCAGCGTTTGAGCCTGGACCACCATTTGGAGCGTTTAGCCCCAAATATGTTCCGCCGTTAACGGCGGTGTTGCCGGCGACTATAGCGTTCCCCAACTGAGCCAGTGAGCTAGTGCCGTTGTTGTTCGGCGCTCCAGACAGTACAAGGCCGGTAGTGCTACTTGAGTCAGAAATAACACTGTTAAACGTTGGGTTAGCGCTAATAGAAATAGCTCCGCAGGTGCCGCCTGAACCAAGTGTTATGACGGTACCACCACCGCTCAAGTTTCCAGTGCCGCTTGGGCAAGTCAAGGTTACGTTACCTTGGGTCGCCGTGTTGGCGGTTGAGCCATAATTAACTGCCAGTGTAGGAATAGCGTTCGAGGCGCCGTTGGTACCACCTATGGTTAATCCTGTAACGGTACCAAGGCTGGCGAGATAATTGCCGCTGGTTTCGGTGCTTAGCGCTACCGGGCCGGTGCTTAGCAAGCCAGCAGCAGAGTTGTGGACGACACCAGCGGTAGACAGGCCGCTGAATGTTACGCTGCCGCTGCTGGTTATGCCCGTTAAGCTACCTAGAGTGCCAGCAATGGTGCTATTGCCAGTGATAGCCAGCCCGCCAGTCCCCTGAATGGAGCCTGTGCCGGCGTTGACACCCACGGAGGTTAACTGGCCGGTAGCGATAATAGCACCGTTGTTAGTAACCTGGAGCTTGCTGGTGCCGTTAACCTGGAAGTTCAAGAAGTCAGCCGCGAAACCTGGGTTACCGGAAGCTGGGGTATTAATACCCAAGTAAGTACCGCCATTAGCAACCGTGTTGCCACCGGCTATGGCGTTACCTAGTTGGAATAGCGAAGTGATGCCGGTGCCTGGTGCTGGCGCGCCAGTCAGGCTTAGTCCGGTGGTGCTCGCCTGGCCAGTTATTAAACCGCTGAAAGTCGGGTTGTTTACTAGCCCCAAAGTAGTGGTCGTAAAGCCACCGCCGGCCGTGCCGCTCAGGCTTCCGGTTAAGTTACCGGAGCCATTAAACGTTAATGACGTATTGCCTTGAGCGGACGTGTTGGCACCGCTGCCATAGTTAACGCTAAGTGTCGGTGTGGCGTTAGCCGCGCCGTTTGTTCCGCCAACAGTTAAGCCTGTAACTGTGCCGATACTATTCAAGTAATTGCCTGTGGTCTCTGTGCCAAGTACTACTACGCCAGTGCTGAGTAGCCCAGCCGCGCTGTTATGGACAACGCCAGCTGTGTTCAAGCCACTAAATGTGACTGAGCCAGAGCTGGTGATGCCGGTGGCGGCAGTTATAGCGCCCGAACCATTGATAGTAAAGCCAGGCCCAACCGCTAAGCTACCCAGAGTGCCAACTCCCGTTATATTGCCGAAACTACCCGATAATAAGTTGGCGTTGGTAATGGTGTTGCCTGCAATCTTGGCACCAGTTACTGCTCCAGCGGCGATCGTTGGGTTTGGATAGCTGCCGGTTAAGTCGCCGCCAGCCGCTCCAAAGGCACCACAGTTGCCAGTACTCAAACATATGTTAGCGATGCCAGTCACGCCGGGATCCGGCAAGGTGTAGACACTGTTTTGGCCGAGGGTGGCAAAGGCCTGAATCGTGGCTGTCTTATTGCTAGCACCATTACCATCATTCAAGATTAGGCTGCCGGCTTGGGCGGCGGCGCCAACGGTGACGCTAGCGCCCTGTACGGCCAATGTGCCGGAGAAAGTTGGACTATTAACCAAGGCTAGCGTGTTGGTTGTGAGGCCGCCTCCGGCTGTACCGCTAACGGTGCCTGTTAGGTTGCCGGAACCAGTAAAGCTAAGAGGGCTGTTGCCTTGAGCGGCCGTTCCGGCACCGCTGCCATAACTGACGGCTAGAGCAGTGCTGCTACCTCCTAGAGAAACGCTACCGCCACCGGTTAAGCCAGTGCCCGCCGTAACCGTTAACGAGCTATTAGCAAGCTGCAAGTTGGTAACTTTACCACTGCCTATGGCCGTGACGCCGGTGTTGCTGACCGTTACATCACCCGTAAGACTAGTAAAGGTCGGTACGCCCGAAGCGTTAGCCAGCAGGACCTGTCCGCCAGTGCCGGCAGAGGTAACTCCCAAGGTGCCCGTGCCGTTGCCGAAAATCACGCCGTTGGTAGCGAAGGTACCGGCGCCGGTACCACCCCGCGCGACTGCTAACGTGCCTGACCAGCCGAGAGTATGGGTTGAGCCGGCAGACGTGATAGTCACGTTAGTGTCGTTGGCGAAAGTTTGAGTGATAGCCGTTAGGCCATTTAAGCTGCCCAGTTTTTCGTTATCAAGTTCGTTAAGCGCCGCCTGGACGGTAACCGCGGCGAGGTTGCCAGCCGGCGTACTGGTAATTTGCGAAGCGTTGTAATCGCCATTTTGAGCCACAACCGCACCAGAGCGGCCAAACACCGAAGTGACCAGTGAAGCCGATGGCGCGACCTGCCATTTGGTGCCGTTGTGGATCAAGAAGTCACCAGGTCCAGTCGTAATATTACCGCTACCCAGGTTTTGGGTGCCACCGACCGAAACGGCATATATATAACCGTTGGTGCCTGTGGCATCAGATAGAGTCGGCGTGTTGGTAGAAGCATTCCATGTCCCCTGATAGATAAGCGCCCCGGTAAGCCCCTGTAAGAAATCGGAACGAGTTATCTTTTTGATTGATGAACTTGACGTGTCATAAACCGAAAGGTAGTCACTTGAATTAATTGTTGTCTTGGCTGTTAGACCATTAATGTCCAGATTTAGGGTGGTACTGCCACCGGTACCTAAAGTAAATGTCGAACCACCGCTTAGGCCTGTGCCGGCAGTAAGCGTAATTTGGGTGTTGCCCTGCACGGCCGTGCCGGAAGTTGCTCCGTAAGCGACACTCAAACTGGTGGAACCACCGAGCGAAGCTGAACCACCGCCACTCAGACCGGTTCCAGCAGTGACCGTTAACGAGCTGTTGGCTAAGTCGGCGTTGGTAACCTTAGCTGCGCCAATCGTCACTACGCCGGTATTGCTTACTGTAACGTCGCCGCTAAGACTGGTGAAGGTTGGTACGCCCGAGGCGTTAGCTAACAGGATCTGTCCGCCGGTGCCGGCAGCCGTAACTTGGAGGGCACCCGTGCCACTACCAAAGATCACGCCGTTAGTAGTAAAGATTCCGGCGCCGGTACCACCATTACTGACGTTGAGAACATTGCTTAAGAAACTGCTGCTGTTACGGTCCACGGCGCTGCTACTTAGTACGCCGCCTGCACTGGATTGAACAATTCCCAAACCAAGACCACTCAGAGTAATTGTGCCGCTAGCTGTTAAGTTACCGGTGACTCCTAAGTTACCGCCGAGCAAGCTCAGATTGTTTCCAGAATCTAATTGTAAAGTCGCACCGTTCTGCAAGAGAGTTGAATCGCCTAATGAACCAGTCCCACTATAGGATGGAATACGTCCAACCGTGCCAGAACCGGTGATGGTACCGGCGGCTCCACCATCGTCATTACTACATTGTAATACTCCGGCGGCACTGACGGTTAGGGCACCGCCATTGTCGAAGGTCGTGCAGTTGAAGCCGGACAGAACGATTGAGCCGGCTGAGCCCAGCGTTAGGTTATTGCCCGCACCTGTGGTGTTGATGCTAAGCGTGCCGGCATTAGTCAGAACTGGTGTGGTTACGCTGGTCGTGAAGGCTGGGTTATTAACAGTGTTTAGCGTGTTGGCCGTAAAACCACCGCCTGCCGTGCCAGTGAGTGAGCCTGTTAAATTACCAGAGCCAGTAAATCCAATCGAGGTGTTGCCTTGGGCAGCCGTGCTAGCCGTGCTGCCGTAGGTTACGCTCAAGGTCGGTGAAATGCCTACGCCGCTGCTAGTACTGGCAGTTAGTCCGGTTAAGGTTCCTAGGCTGGCGATGTAATTGCCGGTGGTGTCGGTGCCAAGAACAATCGCGCCTGTACTTAGCAGGCCGGCGGCGTTGGTATGTACCACTCCCACGGCGTTCAGGCCGCTAAATGTAACCGCGCCGGAACTGGTGATTCCGGCGGCGGCCGTGATCACGCCGCTACCGTTAACCGTGAAGGCGCCGGAAGCAATATTTAATGTACCGCCCTGCAGCGCGGCGGTGGTGGCAATATTATTGCCAGTACTAATGGCGCCGAAACCGCTGGCGATTGATCCGGTGCTTAGAGCACCAACGCCAGTTATGTTGCCGAACGTTCCAGCTGCCAAATTAGTGTTAGTGATTTTACCGGCACCAATTGTCGGGTTTGGATAACTGCCAGTCAGGTCGCCGCCAGCCACGCCAACGGCCGTACAGTTGCCGGTGCTCAAACAAATATTGGCTGTGGCCTGGCCAGGATCTGGCAACGTGAAGATGGTGTTTTGAGCCAAGCTGCTAATTGTCTGGAAAGTGCCGGTTTTGGTGTTACCGGCATTTAATATGACCGAGCCCTGCTGAGCAGCCGCGCCGATAGTCGCGCTGGCGCCCTGGACAGTTAATGTGCCGGCGAAGGTTGGACTGCTAACAATGGCTAGAGTGTTTGTCGTTATGCCGCCACCAGCCGTACCGCTGACAGTACCGGTCAAATTACCTGAGCCGGAGAAACTGAGAGCCGTGTTGCCTTGGGCGGCAGTTCCGGCCGCCGAGCCATACGTAACGCTCAAGCTGGTTGAACCACCAAGTGACACTGCCCCACCGCCGCTTAGTCCTGTGCCGGCAGTAACTGTCAGTGAATTATTAACCAGGTTGGCGTTGGTAACTTTAGCCGCGCCAATCGTAACCACGCCGATACCGTTAACTGTGACGTCGCCGCTAAGACTGGTGAAGGTCGGTGTGCCCGCCACGTTAGCCAGTAAAACCTGTCCACTCGTGCCGGCAGACGTGACACCTAAAGCACCCGTGCCGTTGCCAAGGATTACACCGTTATTCGCAAAGGTATTGGTGCCGGTACCGCCGTTGGTGACGCTCAAGCTACCGCTAAGGAAACTAGCGCTGTTGCGGTCAATAACACCACTACTAAGTACGCCGCCGGCGCTTGATTGTACTATTCCAAGACCAAGACCGCTGAGCGTAACCGTACCAGTGGCTGACAAGCTGCCAGTAACCGACAAATTGCCGCCGAGTAGCGACAATGAGTTTCCGGTGTCTAATTGAAGCGTGCTGCCATTCTGGAAGAGTGTCGAATCACTTAACGAGCCAGTGCCGCTATAGCTCGGGATACGGCCAATCGTGCCAGAACCGGTAATAGTGCCGGCAGCACCGCCGTCGTCGTTACTACATTGTAGGACGCCTGCGGCGCTAACGGTTAGCGCGCCGCCATTATCGAAAGTCGTGCAGTTGAAGCCACCCAGGATTATTGACCCGGCACTGCTCAAAGTCAGATTGTTACCGCCGCCAGTCGTCGAAATACTCAGCGCGCCAGCGTTGGTTAATATAGGAGTCGTTACGCTGGTCGTGAAATTAGGGTTGTTAACCGTATTTAGAGTGTTTGCCGTAAAACCGCCGCCAGCCGTGCCAGTTAGCGAACCGGTTAGGTTACCTGAGCCTGTAAAGCCAATTGAAGTGTTGCCTTGGGCAGCTGTGCCAGCCGCAGAACCATAGGCTACGCTCAAACTAGTTGAGCCGCCGAGCGCAGTCGCGCCACCACCGGTTAATCCGGTGCCGGCAGTAACAGTAACGCTGGAGTTTTGAAGCGCGCCGTTAGCCAGTGTCGTTGTGCCGGCGGCTGTAAGTCTACCTTGGGCATCAACCGTAAAGGTTGGTACGGCTGTAGTAGAGCCGTAGGAGCCAGCCGCTACCGTGGTGTTGGCTAGATTTAACGTGGCAGCCGAGCCCAACGCTATCGCGCCGCCACCGCTCAGGCCGGTGCCGGCAGTGACCGTCAATGAACTATTAACTAAGTTGGAGTTGGTGACTTTGGCGGCACCGATTGTAGCCACGCCAGCTGGGCTTAATGTTATGTCGCCACTTAAAGTTTGGTTCACGAATGCCGTGCCGTTATATTGCAAAATCTGTCCGGAACTCAGCGAGCCAATCGTTAAAGTATTGCCCTGCAATTTACCGATTGTCGGGCTTGGGTAGTTCCCGGTTAAATCGCCACTGGCAGCACCAGTTGGCGCCGCGCCAGTGATGGCCGTGTTGGTAACGCCAGTTATTCGGCCCTTGGAATCTACTGTGAAAACAGGCACGCTGGTGCCGCTACCGTAGGTGTTGGCGGCGACAGCCGTGTTAGCTAGTGTCAGCGCTCCCAAAGCGCTCAAGGTGGCGTCACCGCTGAGGCCGACAAAGGCTGGATTACCACTGCCGTCAGCAACCAGGAATTGCCCGCCGGTGCCAGCTGCCGTGGCCTGCAAGGCTCCAGTGCCATTGCCATATAATAAGCCACCAGTTGCGAAGCTGGTGTTGCCGGTGCCGCCGTATTGAACACCGACGACTGAACCCTGCCAGCTGCCGTTGGTAATAGTGCCGACAGTGGTGATATCGGTCATGTTACCCGACGTAATGAGCGTGCCGCTGACGTTCGGAACGGTCAGCGTGCGGCTATTGCCCGTTGTGATTCCACTTAGTTCAAACTTAGCTTGCTTGCTAGGATCAACATTGTCGGCAATCGTAAAGCCACTGTCTCTGAACGACCAGTTGCCAGTAATTGTCTGCGCCGCGCCGGCTTGAGTTAAGCCGCTATTGGCATAATCAATTCCTATGGTTGCCTGCCCGGCATTGTTGGTAACAACAAAGTCATTACCCACGAAATTAATTGCCGAAGCGCCAGGCGAAACGGTCGTGCCGTTTTCCTGGA
>CAZQPT010000025.1:9290-12527 GCA_964595295.1 uncultured Candidatus Saccharibacteria bacterium
CCCACGAAATTAATTGCCGAAGCGCCAGGCGAAACGGTCGTGCCGTTTTCCTGGATGTCCGCGAAGTTATTGCCGGCAGCCACGGTCGCGCAGGACCAGGCGCTGCCCGTGTATTGCAAAGTTTGTCCGGTTCCACAGCCGCCCAGCAGTTGCAATCCCTGTGTCGTTTGTTCCAAGCCCGAACCGCTAGTCGTGGTGCTGGTTGCCAGTCCGGAACTGAGTTTAACTTCCAAATTATTGTTCACTATTTGAGTCGTGTCACCGGAGTTAAGATTGAGCGTTAAGCTATTATTGTTCGATACGCCGGTTAGGCCCAATCCCGCCAAAACGGTTACTGGATTGCCGTTAGTTTGAGTAACATTCGTGATGTACTGGTTGGTTACGCCGGTGCCTCTTGGCGCTGGTCCGCTGTAGGTAACGTTAGTTATTAAGGACTGCAGTTCAGGCGCTAAATTGTCAAAACTGATGCCGCCTTTGGCCAACTGATCGCTGCCAATCGAGCCGAATTCGATGTCCTTAGTACTGTAGCCGGTGGCCGTGCCTTCGATGACTTTATTGGTGATATTAACCGTTAAACCGGAGTCCGATAACTGGACGAAAAAGGTGCTCGGCAGGTTTAGGCCCGTGATTGTTTTTAGATCGGACTTGGAGATGCCGGCGGCCTGTTTAATCCGAGAGGCGACGCTTTGTGTGCCGTGACCGGTGTTATTGCTATTAAGATTTTGTCGTGGAATAAGCAAAATCATCATCAGGAAAAGCGCGATTACGGCCCCCGTAAACGCAAATCCACCGTATTTACGGTGGAAGCTCTTGCTCGAAAATAAGCCTTGCCTTTGTCTCGACCTTGTCGGCTGTCGCTTATCTATGACAGCTTTTGCCGAGGTCGTTCCGTGGGGTCGAGCCTGGGGAGGCTTACCTGCCAAGACTGGAGCAGCGGCGCTGATGGCAGCGACCGGTATCTGACGAGCTGGCCGCGCTGATAGGCTCTCAGAAGGCGCTTCTATAGGTTTAGCGGACGGGATCGGCAATACGGCTATCGCCTGTTTTGGGGCGTCCTTAGAAGTTATGTAATTGCTAACCGCCAATGGGCTATACAGCCGTTTGCCGCTGTCCGTGCGTGCCGGCACGAGCATACCGTCTTTTTCAAGTCGGCGAACAGTCGACTCAGAAATTTTAAGCATGGCGGCCACTTCAAGCGTCGACAGCTGTTTTTGATTTTTATACTGTTCGAGATCGCTTATAAGAAAGTGGCGGTTCTTACCGTCCAGGCGATGAGCCGTTAGTTTACCGCTTCTTTCCCAGCGCCTAATAGTGTCAACAGATACTCCAAGATACTTGGCAGCTTGCCCAATAGCAACATGCTGTCCGGACAGATTTGATTTAAGATTGTTGTTACCCGTACCACTCATTTTTGTTCAGACGATCCTTAAATTTTGTGTTCACTGTCAGCTTTGTATCTGTTAAGAAAGCTTATGCATAGTATAACTATAAGCAACATGAGAAGCAATACATAGGTTATGGTTATCCACAGTTTTAGCTACTATTATTTAAACTTCGAGGGCTTAACACCTTAGGTGATTTATACGCCTGGCTACTGGTTTATTACACGCCGACGTGGATTAGTCCGTGTTTTACGTATAAAAGGCTTAAAACCGAGCTAAAAGAGGCTAAAAAAGCCCTATTAACGAAGCGCTTATACTTAAGCCGATAACCCGGGGTCAGAATTTGATCACTACAATCCGTTAATGACAGCATATATACAGGTTAAGCTTACATATAGCTTAACTCCTTACGATTACTGTTTAATAGCCCCGCGAAGCTCACGAGCCGACACAGCCAGCACCCAGATCGCAGTTATATGACAACACCTGTTATAACATCTTGAAAAATTTGACAGCCCTTTACAACAAATTTGCTGTCAGCAAATAATAATTGTTTTTTCCTACTACGATTTTTAGGTTTTTGCTACATTTTTGATTATTTCTTACATCAAATTTATATAACTTTATTATTCATTAATCCAACCAAAATTTCGTTATAACTTACACTACAAATCTTACCAAATACGTTGTATATATTAGTATCATTAATTTATTCGTAAAATTTGTCTATGTTGTGTAAATAATGACTACAACGATTTATATTTTCTAAACTATACAATGTAGTAATACTCGCATGGTGTAAATATTGTTAATTGATGTGCTATAGGTATAATATTCAGCCTAATCGCAGCTTTAATTACAGCTTTATTTTGAATTAACAGATAGAATAGTACTATAAATTTTAGTTTAAATAATTTGTAATATTTTTAGTTTAATGTGACCGTTTATTACATCAATTGGTGATTTTGTAGTATTTAATTATAACGACGAATAAGTTATAAAAACACATCTGCCATATACTTAAAAACAACCTTTTATACAATCTTATTTTTGATGTAAAGAATATAAATATGATGCTCTGGGTACAATGATCGTAAATTAATTGTACGACCTTATGTGACCAGCCGTGCCCCAGGTATTTGGTAGAACCAGTACTACGTAATCGCCGAGATAACTGGTTAGAGGTGTTACGGCCATTACGTTTTATAAAATGCTTACGGCTACTCTTAATGTGCCCGGGAAGACAAAGAGCCTCCCGTAAAGGAGGCTCTAATGTATAATTTGGCACCGTGCTATTTTCCCAGGGGTGAACCCCAAGTATTGTAACCGCTTCGAGGCTTAACTGCTGTGTTCGGGATGGGAACAGGTGTTGCCCTCGGGCTATGGGCACCAAATCGGTCCTATCCCCGGAGGGATAGAGCCTATTGATGCCTATAGGCGTTACAAATAGACGGTGTAGATAGTAAAGAGCGATCAATATGCCAGATTGCTCTGGACTTCGTTCATTGGACAACAAACGTCATTGGATGGACATGATATCCACCAATAACTAGTCAATTGCAACCTCAGATCAGTTCTACGGAGGTGGTCATGCATAAATTCGTAAGAAATACCGTGTCGAAGACTGGTTTTCGTCGAATATATGCATGACCACCCCTGATGTAGAACGTGATCTAAGGTCGTAAAAAGTCAATGCCCCTATTAGTACGCTTCGGCTACATACATTACTGTACTTCCACCTTGCGCCTATCAACCTGATCGTCTTTCAGGGGGGTCATAGGGAAATCTAATCTTGAAGTCAGTTTCGCGCTTAATATGCTTTCAGCGCTTATCTATTCCGCACGATAGCTACTGG
>CAZQPT010000026.1:0-2334 GCA_964595295.1 uncultured Candidatus Saccharibacteria bacterium
AAACAGATATTCAAGTCGCAAAATATACATTGTGCGACGTCTAGTTTATAGCTAGAGTTGTATGTCTGGCTATGCTCTGCTAAGCCCATTCCTAAAAATTTTTTGTGATAATGCCCCACATGTTTTTGCTTAGTGCTTGTCCCTACTCACTTTGGAGGCAAAACGCTTATGCTGCTTTATTCATCGTTTCGCCGCCAATTGTCTGCTAACTACCCGTGTTCGTATTTTGTTTGATTAATATATAAAAATTTATTAGCTATAAATTATGTCGGTATCAACCAGTCTTAATTCTACTTCTGCTTGACCAGCTATTTTCCCAAACATGAACTGCTTCGGGAAAATGTCCTTTAGCACATTTGACCCATTGGCTTCGTCCCAATACTGGACTACGCCACTACGGATTTGTTCTTCCTGCTCAGGGGTAAAGGGCTGTGCCTCTTGAACGGTGTCAACTCTCGCTACCAGCATATAGCCCTCAGGTACCAGATAAGGCGGCGCGTGACGAGGTTGTACGTCATTTGATCTGTTGTCTAGAAGTGCGTACTCGTGTCCCACCACCTGGGCGCCACAATAACGGGCAACTTTACCAAGTTGTCCGTTAGCTGCATCTAAAAACGTCCTTAATTCGGTTTCTGCTGGTATGTCTGCTGGTACAACTACCTTGACTGCACGCAGGAAAGAAGCTTGTTTGGCTGCTGTCGCTTTCATCTCGGAGGGGTGCTGGGCAACTTTATTGTCACAACCGTAGATGTACAGCCCTGTTTTAATTGCTTCTAAGGAGTGTGGCCTGCCTATTTTATCCATCCTGGCGTAAGCAGCTCCTGAATCGTAAGGGGGCACATAAGGGGGCATTGCAAACAATCTTTTGATATTTCCCTTCCTACCTTCTCTACTTTTGCCCATGAGCTGTTACTCAGAGAGAGCGTAGGTAGCTTTAGCGACGCGCTTGAACTGCGGCTTGCCCTGGAGATTAAGCAGAATAGTAGTTTCTTTGACGAAACGGCTCTTTAGCACGCGCTTGACGATTTCGTCGCGGTGTAATGGCTCATTGGCGGCCTTAAGAACTTCGGTGATGATGTCGGCAACAGTGCCCTTTTCGTAGCCCCATTCCTTGAGGGCGTAAATGCCACGACCTATAAGTACGAAACGTTTGTCTTTAATAAGTTCGTTGTGGATAGCTTGAGTAGTAACGTCTTTGCGCTTGAATTCGCTGTCTTTGATGGAGGCGGCAATTTCGTTGAAATGGAGGTGCTTGCCATGTTCTTTAAGGATAACGTAGATTTTGTCGCGAATATTCTTGGGGTTAACCATAGGCCACTTAATAAGTCCCCAGCGGCCATTTAGGGTTGCCAGCTGCTTGGATACGCTAGCCAGAGCTTCGGTTTGCTTAACGTTATCGCTGCCAGCCGCGGCGGCGATTTCTTCTATAGTCTTAGGTTCGCCCAGCTGTTTAATCGCGTTAATTAGGTGGCCGACCTTGTTCTTGAGGGCTTTTTCGTCAAATACTGAGGCGTCGCCAACGCTGTAATAAAAGTGATCGTCCTCTTGAACAGTGGTGAGCTTAGGGCATAACTGGCTTAAAAAGGCGATGCGGGCTTGCTCTTCTCTGCTTGGCTTGTCGCTGATATGGCTGGCAATTTTGCTAACACGGGCCACGTCCCCAGATTCGTTGAGTAGTTCGAGCGTTTTAGCCTGAAAGTCAACAATGTGAGGTATAGTACCCTGCTCCGCCGCTGAGCGTAAACGCGTAACGACTGACTTCTCTAGCTGACGAACACGTTCTCGGGTAATACCCAACATTTCGCCGATCTGTTCAAGGGTTTCTTTTCGGTCAAATAAGCCAAAGCGACGCGCGACAATTTCTCGTTCTCGTTCTCTATCTATGGTAGCTAGAACATCGGTGACGAGCTGTTCGGTGGTTAGTTCTGTCGCGGTATCATTCTGGGACATATATTGGACTCTTCCCTTTGGATTATATAAAGATTACTTAGTATTATAAAACTATAATTTTCAAAAGTCAACACGTTTTTGGATTACAACTTATTGTAGCATAATCCTGACAGTCTTGCCTACTCTATGTTGTAGGGATACTACCCGCACACTAGTTGTACGCATGCGCAAACGAATGAATTGCTCCTAAGTATGAGCGTTGCCCAAAAAACGGGGCACGTGGTTTCCGCGCAAAACGATATGGAAACCACGTGCCCCGAAAAATCACTGACCTGACCAACCCGCGAATTCGATCTGTTACTTGGTTTTTTTTGCCGTTTTTGCAGGCTTGCGAGCAGACTTCTTGGATGCTCCACGGCGGAAGCCTCCGCGTTTTTTGATAGG